>NZ_JBEXEA010000018.1:0-70089 GCF_040606035.1 Streptomyces sp. NPDC005483 | reverse complement strand
TGAGCCCAGTCCTGTGGAGCCTGCGCCGGTGGTGCCGGATCCCGAGCCGAGCCCTGTGGAGCCTGCGCCGGTGGTGCCGGATCCCGAGCCGAGCCCTGTGGAGCCTGCGCCGGTGGTGCCGGATCCCGAGCCCAGTCCTGTGGAGCCTGCGCCGGTGGTGCCGGATCCCGAGCCGAGCCCTGTGGAGCCTGCGCCGGTGGTGCCGGATCCCGAGCCGAGCCCCGTGGACCCCGCGCCGGTGGTGCCGGACCCTGAGCCGAGCCCTGTGGAGCCTGCGCCGGTGGTGCCGGACCCTGAGCCGAGCCCCGTGGACCCCGCACCGGTGGTGCCGGACCCTGAGCCCAGCCCCGTAGACCCCGCGCCGGGGGACGAGGAGCCGGAGCCGCCCGTGGAGTCGCCGCCGGCGCCGCCGAAGGAGCACCAGCCCGAGCCCGAGCCCGAGAAGCCGAAGCCCGGCACGCCGGGGGAGGAGACGCCCGTACCGGAGCCTGGCACCCCAACGCCCGCTGATCCCCCGCCGGTTGAGGAGACACCGGACCCACCGACGTACTCGGAACCGCCGACCGCGCCAGAGTCACCGGGGGGACCGGTGTCGCCGGAGCCGCCTGCTCCGTCAGTCCCTCCGTCGGACCCGTCACCCGACCCGACCCCCACACCCACCAGCCCTCCCGCCCCCGGCGACGACTGCGGCCCCGGAACTTCCGCCACCGTCAAGGGAGTTGAACCGGCGTAGGGACAGCTGACGTGAGCCCCGTCGGTCAGGCGGGCGGGGCCGCCCGAGAGGAGCCCCCCGTGGGCGAGAACGGCTTCCGCGCCGACGAGATCGACACCAGCAAGCCGCACCCCGCACGGATCTACGACTACCTGCTCGGCGGCAAGGACAACTACGAGGTCGACCGCCAGGCCGGAGAACAGCTCATCGCGGCGGCCCCGGAGGCGCGGATCGGCGTACGGGCCAACCGGGCCTTCCTCAACAGGGCCGTACGTCACGTCATCGGCACCGGAGTCCGCCAGATCCTGGACATCGGCACCGGCCTGCCCACCTCACCGAACGTCCACGAGACGGCCCTGGAGGTGGCGCCGGACATCCGCATCGCGTACGTCGACAACGACCCGATCGTGCACACTCACGCCGACGCCCTGGTCAACGCGAACGGCGCGACCGGCACGCCCCGCACGACCGGCATCGCCCTGGCCGACCTGCGCGACCCGAGGGCGATCCTGGACGACCCCGACGTACGAGCCGTCATCGACTTCGACGAGCCGGTGGCCCTGCTCCTGGTCGCCGTCGTCCACTTCCTCACGGACACCGACAAGCCCGAGGAGATCATCGCCACCCTCCGAGACGCCCTCGCCCCCGGCAGCCACCTGATCCTCTCCCACGCCACGGGCGACTTCGCCGACCGCAGCGGGGCGGCGGCCGTCTACAGCAAGGCGACGGCCTTCATGAACCTGCGTACCCGTACCGAGATCGAGCGCTTCTTCGACGGCTTCGAGCTGATCGATCCCGGCGTGGCCCAGGTCCCGTTCTGGCGTCCGGACACGCCCCCGCCGCCCCGCTCGCACGAGATCGGCTTCTACGGCGGGGTGGCCCGCAAGCTCACCTGAGCCCTTACTGGTGGTACGGCTGCTGCGGTGCCTGTCCGCCGTGCACCTGACCCCCCTGCCCGCTTGAGCCGGCCTGCGCCTGCAACCGCTCCGCGTCCTCCGCGCTCACCTTGTTCTCCGCCCCGCAGAAGGTGCACTGGGTCGCGTACTTGGTGGAGATCGGGAACAGCGGCACGAAGAACAGCGTGAACTTCGTGACGCGCTTGCGCAGGGTGTGCGCGGCCGGATTCCCGCAGCGCCCGCACACCAGGGTGAGTATCGCGAGCTGGTACAGGTACCCCTTAGTGCCGAAGAGGATGAGCATGGTGCCGCCTTCCGGGATCGGTGCTTGAGAGGCAGTATCCACGCACCGGGTGCCCGCACCGAACGGTGCTACGGCCTGGCCGTGAGACCTGCCGGGACCGGGCCGGGATTCAGGGTTCAGCCTCCAGGCGGCTCAGCGCCTCCATGGCCTCGCGTTCGATGCGTGACAGCTCACCGAGGGCAGCACCCGCCCGTACGAGGAACCGCTCGTCCCCCGACTCACCGGCCTCGGCGATCAGCGCCGCGACCTCCGTCCACAGGACGGCAGCCTCGGCGTACAGCCGGTGTCCGGTGCGCAGATGATCACTGTCGACGAATTCGGCGCACTCCGCGAGGAAGTCGCGGTAGAGGTTGCGGAACAGCGCGCCCCCCGTACCGGCCTTCTCCATCAGCAGGGCGGCCTGCGGCAGGTCGCGCCGCGGGTCGTCGCTCCGTCGCAGCCAGGTGGGCACCAACCTGCCGCTCTTCTCGATGCCACGGTGCCCCAGGTTGGCGATGGGCGGGTTGAGGAAGGCGTCCGCGCAGCCGGTGATGGCGGGAACGATCCTCTCGCGCGGAGCGGGCAGGTCCTTGGGAGCGGTGAGGGTGAAGGACCGATGCCTGGCGGTCATGGGCCCACGCGCGGCCCGAGCCTCGGCAAGACTGCCCAGACCGGTGGACACCGCGCCGCCCTGCTGCTCGGTGTCGACGAGGTGGGCGAGCCGGTCGTCGTACCCGTACATCGCGACGACATGCCCACCGAAGTGCACCTTCGACCCGAAGTAGTCCAGGTGAAAACTGTCGAGCTGCAGCCCCACGGGCCGCCCGCCATCGATGACCTCCACGACGTTTGCCCAGCCCTTGCGGGGAGAGGCGGTCTCCCGCACGTCGAGGTCCAGCCCAAGCAGGTCGGCCAGATTCCGAGTGAGCTCGAACGGCCTGACCCGCCCCCCGAGGAAGGGAAACCCCATGCCCTTGCTGTCCCAGTACACGAAGGACAGCCCCCGTCCGACCCCGAAGAGCATGGCTTCGGAGAGATCGATGCCCTGGTGACGGAGCAGCACGCCGAGAGCCGTGGTCTCGCAGTGCTGCATGCCGCGGGGGTCGATGCCGTTCACGGTGGTCACGCGGCGCTCTCCTGATCGGGAGGATCGGCTTGGTCATCACCGCCGCGATGACACCAATTACCGCTCATCGGTCTCCCCCCTCAGGTGCCCCATGAGATCGATACATTCCTGTACCGCCGTCTCGAAGTCAGGGTCCTGGCAGAGACGGATCCGGCCTCGGTAGTCGACGATCACCGATGCGACCGCGGTCAGTTCCGCCTCCGACGACGCCTCCAGCGCCCGTTGCAGATCCGCTTCGAACGATGACTGGTCGTTGGGGAACCCTCGGTTGGACCGGAGCGCGGCACGGATCTCGCCGATGGTCCGCAACGGCATCAGCCCCGGCCCGAGCCTCTTCGCGTGCGGTCCGCTCACGGGCGTGTGCTCCTAGAAGTCCCCAGGAGGGGTACGACGTACTCCAGACAGAAAGCTGCGCCAGGCCCCCACTGAAATGGCGAGGTACGGGCGTTCAGGTGCTTTGGAATCTCGCACCAGGACCTCGGGCTGAACGACGGCGGCCTCTACGCACTCGGTTCCGCTGCCTCCGCTGTAGGAGGACTTGAACCACTCGTGCGTCGATGCCTTCGTCATCAAAGCTCCTTGCTTATACGGCGGATGACCGCCGCCGAGGACTCAAGGTCGAGCGCCTGTGCGCTGAGGTACTCGAACGCCAATCTATAACGCTCCAGTTCCCGTTGCTTCTCCATGAAGAGGCCGCCGCCGAGCAAGTCCACATACACCACGTCCAGTTCGGGAGACGGACCTCGCAGGACCGCGAAGCTGCCTACGGCGGCTGCGTGCGCACCAGATGAAAAGGGGAGCACTTGGATGGTGACGTGCGGTCGTTGTGACATGGCGAGTAGGTGCTGGAGCTGCTCCTGCATGACCTCGCGGCCGCCCACCCTGCGTCGCAGCGCCGCCTCATCGATCACGCACCAGAGCAGCGGGGGTTCCTCTCGTTCGAGGAGTTCCTGCCTCTTCATGCGGATGTCGACCATGTGCTGAACTTCGCGCTCGGGGCACTGCACTTCCGAGGCACGGTGTACGGCTTCTGCGTAGGTGCGGGTCTGCAGGAGACCCGGGACGTACATGCAGGCGTAGTGGTCTTCGCGTACGACTTCGTCCTCAAGCGTGAGCATGAGGTTCATCGACTCGGGGATGGGGTCGTCGAGGGAGCGCCACCAGCCCTGGATCTTGGCGCCTTTCGCGAGCTCCACGAGGGCGAGCCGTTCCTCGTCGGAGGCGCCGTACTCGCGGCAGAGGGCATCAACGGCCGGCCACTTGACGGTTCCTTCCTTCGTTTCGTAGCGGCTCAAGGTCGCCTTCGAGATGCCGACGCGGGCGCCCGCCTCTTCGAGGGTCAACCCCTCTCGCTCGCGGAGTCGGCGGAGGTCGGCGCCGAGTTGGCGCCTTCGTGTCGTGGGTCCAACTGCCATTCCTGCGGCCCTTCGTGTCGATCTAGCAGATCGTCCTGGTTGTCCCAAGGGGACGGCAAGGTGGCGCGCGCCGGGGGCGCTCGCCGTATGTCCACACCACCAGAGGCATGATATGAGAGTTCCATTTTGAGAGTTCCAATGCAACTCTTTGTAGGTGGGTGGTCGCACCCCGTAACTCGGCGCGAAGGTAGAGGTGTTGATGGATGGACTGCATCGCGGGTGTCTCAAGGAAGCCGTGGAGCCTGCCCTTCACCGCGGAACCGCAGGAGGTCGCGGCGCTCCGGCGAATCGTGCGGCTTCACTTGGGGCTGTGGGGGCTTCACGGTGTCATCGACGCTGCTCAGCTCTGTGTCAGCGAATTGGTGTCGAACGTCATCAACCATGTCGGCACCGGCACTCCCACCACCCTGGTGGTTTCGATGAGCGGGAATCGTGTGCGGATCGAGGTACGCGATACCGGCACACGCGCCCTCCCGACGCTCCTGGACGCCACGCTGGATGCTGAGTCCGGTCGGGGAATGGCGCTGGTCAGCGCCGTGACAGACCGCTGGGGCGTTCAGCTTCAGGCTGACCACAAGGTGACATGGTGCGAGCTGTCGACAGGCTTGCCGTCGGCCGAAGGGCACTGCGGGGGCGCTCGAGTGAGTCGAGTGGAGACCTTGCTGAGCGCCTACGGCTGCGCACCCGAAGGTCTATCGCTGGCCGGTGCTGGAGCGCTGGCGGTGGTCGAAGAAGCGGCGATCGACGTTGTGGTCGACGTCCTTCACTGGTTGAGAGCTCACGGGCGTGACGCTGATGAGGCGCTGGATCGCGCGCAGACCCGCTTCGAAGTGGAGGCTGAAGAGGCTGAAGTCCTCGCTACCTGAGGGAAGGTGGAGGACCCGGGCCACAGGCGGCGATGCTTGATCACGACTGCCGATCGTGGCCCGGATCCTCCGTCGCTATCCAGCCGCAATGGTCGAGTACGTCCAGACATCGGCCGGGAGCTCGTGATGGAGGTCCCACGTGATCGCCATCGGCTTGCTGCCGGCGTGATCCACGTATGTGGCCGGGCCCAGGAACATCCACGGCTCCGACTTCCCGATGGCGTTGCGCTTGTAGCGGCGGAGGAACAGCAGGATGTGGCTCCCTTGCTGCTTGTGCCCCTGGTAGCGCAGACCTGTCGGAGAGTTTTCCGGCGTATTGCCCTGCGACTCCCAATGGAAGCGTGTGGGGCTGATCGCGTAGTCCTTGTAACGGACACTGGGGGAGAAGTCCCGCTCGCTCTTCTCCAACGTGATCAGCAGGGCGTCCGTCTTGATCTCCTCGATCCAGCTCACGCCTTGACTGAAGACTCCGGGCATCTGGCCACCCAGGCGCGCAACTCCGAGAGCGGCCAACACCTCGGAACGGTTGTACGCGCTGTGGATCTTCAGGGGAAGGTGGCTGAGCGGTCCTTCAAGGGTGATGGGGAAGTGGTCGGTGCGGTCGAGGACATACGACAGGACCTGCCGCAGTTCGTCCCGGAGTAGGCGCTGGGCGCGCAGGGACTCCAGGCCCTCCCGGTAGCCGGAGAAGCCTCCGGCCCTGTCCCAGAGGTTGAAGAAAAGCATGCGGGCGTATGCCTGGTCGGCGTGCGTGAGAGAGTCGTAATCGGGGGCGTCGTCGGCGAGTAGGCGCAGATACGTCTGGGCCCGTTCAGGATCGTCGACGTGGAGGAAAGCGTGGACGCGCTTGAGGAGGTCCTCTTCGCCGGGGAGTGGGGCCTCTTTCACGATGCCCGCCTTACGCAGGACCTTGGTCCACGAGTTGTCGCTCTTGTAGAGCTCCTTGATGTCCCGCCTGCTCTCGCGCAGATAGGCATCGAGCTCGGGCGTGCTGTAGTCCCTGACCTCCTTCGCGAGCGTGTTTATGGTGGCGTTGAGCTGCGTGCGAATGTTATCGAGGACGAGCCTCTTGGACTTCCCCTCCAGGATGATCTGACAGCCGGAGGGGAGGTGGGGGAAGTCGCGCTCGATACTGTCGACGAGTCGGTTGCGTGAGAGGTTCGTCAGCGCCCGGAACTGCTCCTCAAAGCGGAACTCGGCCCGGTGCTGGCCGATGAAGTCGAGTACGGTCAGCACCGGTTTGTTCGGCGTACGGCGAAGACCGCGCCCCAGTTGCTGCAAGAAGACGGTCGCGCTGTTCGTGGGGCGCAGAAGAAGGAGGGTGTCGACGTCGGGGATGTCCAGGCCCTCGTTGAACAAGTCAACCGAGAAGATGACTTGGATCTTGCCGTCTTTGAGATCCCTCAGGGTCCGCTCGCGCTCTGCGGCAGTCGAGTCACTGTCGAGAGCCGCGGCCCGGAAGCCGACCTTCTCGAACTGCCTTGCCATGAAGTGCGCGTGCGCCTTGGTCACGCAGAAACCCAGGGCCCGCATGGCCGCCGGGTTGGCGATCTTGTCCTTGACCTGTTTGATGACGATGAGAGCTCGGGCGTCACTGGCCGTGTAGACATTGCCGAGCTCGTCCCGATCATAGGAACCGGCACGCCAGTTCAACTGAGTCAGATCCGTGCCATCCGGTATCCCGAAGTAGTGGAACGGGCACAGCAGGTCTGCCTCGAGCGCTTCCCACAGTCGCATTTCGGCAGCGATCCGACCGTCGAAGAATTCGTCTTGGACGTTGAGCCCGTCCATCCTCTCCGGCGTCGCGGTGAGACCGAGTAGCTCCGTCGGCTTGAAGTGGTCCAGTACGCGGCGGTAGGTGCCTGCTGTGGCGTGGTGGAATTCATCGATGACGATCACGTCGAAGTGGTCAGGCGCGAGCTGCTCCAGGCGCCGGAGGTTGAGGGACTGGACGCTGGCGAAGACGTGAGTCCATTCGCTGGGTTCCTGGCCATTGAAGAGCAACTCGCCGAATGAAGCGTCGGCGAGTACCTCTTGGTAGGTGCGGAGGGACTGCTTAAGGATCTCCTTGCGATGCGCGACGAAAAGCAGTCTGGGCAGGCGCCCTTCTTGCTGGTCGCGCATGGTGCGGTAGTCCAAAGCCGCCATGACGGTCTTGCCGGTGCCGGTCGCCGCAACCAGGAGGTTCTCGTGGTGCCCGCGAATCACCCGTTCGACGCGAAGGCGTTCCAGCATGTCCCGCTGGTGCGGGAACGGCTGTACTTCGAGTCCGGAGAGGTTGATCTTGAGGTCGGCATCTGACCCGCTCCCGCCCGCCCGAGCCAGGGCGTCTGTGAGTCGCTCGCCGTCCTCATCGGGGTCGTACGACTCGAAGGAGGTGTCATTCCAGTACGCGTCGAATGTCGCCTGGAACTTGTCGAGCACTCGGGGTGTGGCGACCGACGACAGCCTTACGTTCCACTCCAGACCGTCCAACAGCGCGGCCTTGGACAGGTTGGAGCTGCCCACGTAGGCCGTATTGAAGCCGGTGTTGCGACGGAACAGCCAGGCCTTCGCATGAAGTCGTGTCGACCGGATCTCGTAATTGACCTTGACCTCGGCGCCGAACTCTCGCACCAGACGGTCTACGGCGTGGCGGTCGGTGGCTCCGATGTAGGTGGTCGTGATGACCCGGATCTTGGCTCCACGTTCCGTCGCCGCGCGGAGTGAGTCTTCGAGCACCCTTATGCCGTGCCACTTGACGAACGCACACAGCAAGTCGATGCGGTTGGCCGTCGCAAGTTCCGCACGCAGCTCGGCGCCCAGATTGGGGTCGTCCGGCGCGTTGGTGATCAGAGCCGTCTCGGAGAGGGGCGTCAGTGGACGGATCGCGTAGACGCCGGGTGCTTCCGGTTCGGCGACAGCCAGCAACTGGCGAGGGCCGTCAGCGATGGTGGCGCCCGTGCTGTCCTCATCCGGGTCGGGCGCGCTGGCTGCCAACGACTGCACGATGTGGTTGGCGACGGCCACCTGCTCCTTGTGGGGGAGCTGGGCCAGCCTGCGTCCCACAGCCTCACCGATGTGGCGGGCCAGTATGTGGGGCGTGGACTCCTTGCTGACCTCCGCGTCGATGGCCTTCCATCCTGCGGCTTCGAGGCCCACCATCTGATCTTGAAGATCTTGCGTCACGAGCTTTTCGTAGACGCCCTTCTTTAGCTGCCCCGCATCCCCCGCGTCCCCCACGGCTGCTCCTTTGGTCTCTCCCACCGATAGGGATCAGTTCTAACAGCAACCACTGACAATCGAAGGCGCCGTGTAGAAAAGTGATCATTTTCAGGCAGTCGGTTGGTGGGATCACGCCAAGGTCTGTCTGTGAGCGTCAGTCTTCTGCACTGACTGTCGTACCGCTGCACGGCGGTGAGCTGGTCGTCGGCCAGGAGCTCGCCAGAAGGCAGCCGCAAACCTTGTCGATCTTCGTTGCCTCAACCATCGTCAGGCCGGCGCAGTACTCTCTGTATCCCAGGTCGGAGATCGGAAGGGGGCCAGGTGAGGGTGGCGCGGACGTTGTCCACGTTCGATGACGTCGAACTCGGTGACCACGTCTGCTGGCTCACGGACTCGACCGGCATGGCCGCTGCGGATGTGCGCGCGTACGTGGCCGACGGCGCTCTGTACGGCGACAAGATCGTGGTGGTCGGTTCCGCCTCCGGCCTGTCTCGTGAGCTGGTGCCGTCGGCATCGGTGATTCTCGACTTCCCACCCGTCGCCGATCCCGACTCCGTCCTGGCTGCGGTTCGCCGGGAAGCACGTACCGCGGTTCGGGAGGGCTACCGGTCCGTGCGCGTACTGACCGAGCGGGCGCCTGCGCCGGTGTCCGGCGGAGCCGAGGAGCTGGTGGCTCAGGAGCTTAGGCTCGACGAGTTCGCCTCGGAGAACAACGCCATCGTGGTGTGCGCTTTCAGGACGTCTCAGTGGGACGCGCCTACGATGGAACACGTGGCAGGTGTACACCCGCACGAGATGGGCATGCGCGCAGAACATCCGGCCTTCCGGATGTACAGCACGGGTGCCGACAGCTGGGGCGTGGACGGAGTGATCGACTCGGAGTGCGCCGACGCCTTCAACGTCGCGGTACGGGCAGCGGTCCGGTTCTCACCCGAGGTGAAACTGCGCTTCGACACCCTGGACATGATCGACGCCGCCGGCATGCACGCACTCGTCGACGCCGCCCGCCACCTGCCGGGCCGCCGGATCGTCGTGGAAGGCGCCAACGACACCGTGCGCCTGTGCTGGGAACTCGCCGGCTACGCGACCACCGGCATGCCGGTGGTGATGGCCGCATGACCGAAATCCTGCCCTCGGACAACCCCGGCCAGGCCCAGCCCCCGTTCCGCCACGAGCTCTACCCCTACCGCGGCGACGCGCAATTCCTGTCCGGGACCCTGGGCTACATCCACGAGGCCCTGGAAGGCGGCGAAGCCGTGGTCGTCGCCGTCCCCTCGGGCAAGGCGTCACTCCTGCGCGGCGAACTCGCCGACCAGCCCGCCGTCACGTTCATCGACACCACGACGCTCGGCCCGAACCCCGGCCGTCTCATCGGTGCCTGGGTGGAGTGGATGAAGGAGCGGGGCGCGAGCGACAGACCCGTACGGGGCATCGGTGAAACCGCCTGGCGGGAGGCCCGCAGCGCCGCCCACCTTTCCGAGTTGCGCTATCACGAGTGGCTCCTGAACCGCGCTTTCGCCCGCAGTTCCGCCTGGTCGATGCTGTGCCCCTACGACGACACCGACGGGGACCAGAGCGCCCTGCAGGCCCTGTCCCGTTGCCATCCGCTGATCCGCCAGGACGGCCACTACGTCCGCAACGAGGGCTTCCTCACCGCTGCGGAGTACCCCTTCGAGGCCCTTGACCCTCCGTGTGATCCCTTCCAGGAGCTGAGTTTCACCCACGGTGACCTGGCCGCGATCCGTTCGAAGGTCTCCCAGTGCGCGTCGGACGCGGGCCTCCCGGTGGATCAGCAGCGCAAGCTCGCCGTCGCCGTCACGGAGATCGCCACCAACAGCATCCGGTACGGCGGCGGACACGGGACACTGCGGACGTGGACCCAGGACGCGACATTCGTGTGCGAGTTCCGCGACGCCGGCTACATCCCCGACGTGATGGCCGGACGCGTCCGCCCCACCATCGACCAGATCGGCGGCCGGGGCCTCTGGCTCGCCCACCAACTCTGCGACCTCGTCGAAATCCGCTCCACCCCTGACCAGGGCACCGTGATCCGCCTTCACATGCAGATCCCCCGTTGACGCGCCCGAAAAGCACCGATGAGCTGAGCTTCGGCAGCACAGGCAGCACAGGCAGCACCTAGGACAGGGACAGGGCAGGTCCCGGCACCGACCAGCAGCTCCTCGGACCCGCCCCGCCCCGCTCAGCGCTCGCTCACTCCCCGTGGCACTCCCCGTAGAGCCGCCCCGAACCGCACCAGCACGCCGTCCCCCGCTGCGGCGGCCACTCCACCGCGCGGCCCCGGGCCGCCAGGGTCGTCGCGTACTGGGGGAGGAGGGTGGTCTCCGCCGGGGACATGCCCTCCGACGCCGCGAACGCCTCGTACGAGGGGACCGTGCCCGTCACGATGCCCAGGTTGGCCGTGCCGGAGGCGGACAGCTCGCGCAGGGACGCCTCTATCGTCGCCAGGTGCTCCTCGTGGGAGGGGTACTCCGAGGACAGCGAAGGATACGCGCTCACCAGTTCCGTCAGTTCGGAAGCGGGCCAGTGCAGGACCGCCACCGGGAAGGGGCGGGACAACGCCTCCCGGAACGTGCCGAGTTCGGCGCGCAGGCGGGAGATCTCCGCCTGAAGTTCCGCCGGGTTCTCCGAGCCGAGCGACCAGACGCGCTTCGGGTCGTGCAGCTCGTCCAGGGAGACCGGGGAGGAGTTGACGGTGTCCGCCAGGAGGTCCCAGTCGTCGTGGGCCAGGCCCAGCATGCGGCGGACGCGGTGGCGGCCGAACAGCAGAGGATGCGTGGAGTACGGGGGCTCCGATACGTCCGTGAGGAGCACCCTCGCTCCCTCCGTGAACGTCTCCTGCGCCTGCTCCAGCTCGTCGTGGGACTCCAGAGCCTCCGCCACGATCACCCACGGGGCCGGGTCCCGGGGGGACGCCGTGCGCACGCCCTCGATGATCGCGCGGGCCTCGGCCTCATGGCCGTACTCCCAGAGGTTCGCGGCCTTGAGGGCTCGTACCAGATGGGGGTTCTCCAACCCCTGGGACGAGGACAGCAACCGGTCGTAGAGGGAGGACGCGGCGGGGCGGTCGCCGGCCAGTTCCAAGTGGGCCGCGGCCTGCACGAGCAGGGCTTCGGCGTCCTCGGGATACCGGTCGGCGGTCCGCTCCAGGCGCGCCGCTTCGGCGTTGTGGTCGACGTTCTCGGCAGGCGTGTCGGGGCGCATGGGGGACACCGTACTGCCGATCAGTGTCAAAGAAGAGAGAGGTGCAGGCCAGGGGCCGCACAGGACCCCGGCCAGCACCCACGCCCTCAGATCGTCACGCCGTCGATCTGCAGTGTCTGCACCGCCTTCGCCGCGAACGGCACCGCCACCGACTTCCCGCTCAGGAAGGTGTTGGAGTACGACACGTATTTGTCGCCGCCCGTCGTCACCGTGTTCCAGCGCGGGACCAGGCCGCCGGAGCCGCCCGTGACCGTGGTGAAACGGGACAGGTCGAAGGTCAGGGTCTGGGCCGAGGTCGAGGTGTTCAGGGCCACGATGACCAGGCGCTTGGCCGAGGAGTCGTAGGCCGCGACCGCGTTGCTCACACCCGTGTCGATGATCTTCATGCCGGGGCGGATGTGACGGCTGAACTGGGCCAGCACGTAGTACTTCGTCTCGATCGCGCCGGACTGAAGGCTACTGGCGTCGTACTTGATGACTCCCCAGCCCGCTGTCGGGTCCATGACCTGCCAGTAGACCCAGGCCGTGGGGTGCAGCCAGCGGAAGTCGTAGAGGAGGTTGAAGGCCGTGGTGTAGCCGGTGCCGTCGCCGTCGCCGGTTTCGGAGTTCCACAGGGCCTTGCCGGCCGTGGTCACCACGTCCGTGTAGAGAAGGTCTCTACGGCCGTCCGAGCCCTGGTAGCCGTGGACGTTGACCCGGTTCACGTACCCCTTCGTCGTCGAGCTGAAGGAGTTCCAGGTGGTGCGGGCGAGGTCGTAGCTGGTCTCGTCGGAGGCCGAGATCTTCACGCCGGTCAGGCCGCGGTTGTTCAGCTCGCTGCGCAGGTACGGCAGTACGGCCGACTGGACCGTCGCGTCCATGTGGCAGCCCTCCTGCGTGCCGGTCGCCGTCCACCAGGACGAGGAGGGCTCGTTGAAGGCGTCGACCGACGAGAAGTTCACGCCCCAGTTGTTCTTGGCGTACAGGGCGGTCGCGGCGAGGTGGGAGGCGTGCTGGCGGTAGTTCCAGGTCTGGAGGTTGTTGCCGCCGCCCGAGGCGCCGGAGGGGTTGTGGTTGCTGCACATCCACCACATCGGGGAGTTCGCGAAGAGCTCACTCACAGCGCCTCGCTGGGTCGCCTTCACCAGCATCGCCCGCTGGTTCGCGTCCGCCGTCCAGTGCCACGCCGAGGACGTCGGGTCCTCGTTGTTCCAGTCCTGCCAGTAGCCCTCGATCTGCTTGAACGCCGGGATGTTCGGCGAGGCGACCATCGACGAGCCGCTCACGGTGTTCCAGCTGGACGCGCCCAGGTTGTAGCGCGCGATGTTGAGGCCGAGGCCGGGGAGCGAAGTGCCGTTGTACGACGTCGACTTGGTGGTGAAGAAGATGTCGGCGAAGTCGTCCCGGGCGCCGAACACGTTCGCCCACCAGGCCAGGGAGGTGCCCCAGCCCTCCCAGGTGCCGTACGACGTGCCCGGACTGACGGCGATCGTTGCGTCCGCACGAGCGGTACCGGTGGCCAGCGCGCTGCCGAGGAGGGTGCCTCCTGCGGCTGTCAGCAGCGTTCTGCGTCGGATCATGGCTACTCCGAACTCCGATGGATCGACGCGGCCGTCTGACCCGCGTCGTGGCCTGCCCCGTTCATGCCACGACGAAGCATCGGGTGTGGCCAGTGGGGTTGTCGAGAGTTATGACAGCCCTTCCTAAAACCAGTGGAGGAAGTTCGGTATACCGGACATGCCGACCGCCGCGCCGGCTGTACGCGACCGCTCTGCCGGGCCCGCCGCGACCGCTCCGCCCCCTCTACGAGGCGCTCGGCACTGGTGACTTGAAGGCCCTGCGCTTATCGTGCGGGCGGCCCCGTCCGAGGAGGCGTGACCCATGCGGCAGCGCATCATGCACCACGGAGCCCGGCGCCGGCGCGAGCGTCGCCGCCGCGCGGTGTGGACCGGCGGCGAGCTGCTGGTCACCGTGGGCGTCGTCCTGCTGCTGCTCGTCGTGCACCAGCTGTGGTGGACCAACCGGGAGGCCAGGCAGGGCGCTCAGCACAGGGTCGAGGCGCTGGAACGGGAGTGGGGACAGGGCGGGGGAGCCGACTCCGGTACGGCCGCCGACTCCGGTTCCACGGCCACTGCTCCGGCATCTCCGGCCGAGCGGGACGTCCCCTCCACCGCCTCGGCCCCCGCCGCCTCGGCCCCCGCCACCCCGGACCCGTCCCAGGCGTACGCCGTCCTCAGCATCCCCCGCCTCCACCTCCGCGTCCCCGTCGCCGAGGGCGTCGGCAAGCGGAGCGTCCTCAACAAGGGGTACGTCGGCCACTACCCCGGCACCGGACAGCCGGGCCGCGCCGGGAACTTCGCGCTCGCCGGGCACCGCAACACCCACGGCGAGCCCTTCCGGTACATCAACCGCCTCACGCCCGGGGACACCGTCCGGGTGGAGACGCGCAGCGCGGTCTACACGTACGCCGTGGACAGGACGTTGCGCCAGACCTCGGCCCGCGACTCGGGGGTGATCCGTCCGATCCCGCGCTCGACGGTCCATCCCACCCACGGCTACACCACGCCCGGTTACTACCTCACCCTCACCACGTGCACCCCGGAGTACACGTCCCGGTACCGACTGGTGGTGTGGGGCAAGCTCGTGTCGACGCGGCCGCGTTGACGGCCTCACCCTGCCTCACTCGGCACCACTCGGCCTCACCCGGCGTCACCCGGCATCACCGCTCCCGTAGCCCCAGCACGCTCGCGGCCGCCACCAGTGCCAGCCCCGCCGACACCAGCATCGCGATGTCCGCCCCGTGGGCGAGGCCGCCGCCGGAGGAGGTGGCGATCGCGATCGTCAGCGCGACCCCGGCGCAGGAACCGATGTAGCGGAAGGTCTGCTGGGCCCCTGATCCCATCGCCGCCCTCCCCGCCGGTACGGACTCCACCGCCAGCAGCGGGAGCGCCGCGTTCAGCAGGCCGCTGCCGACGCCGGCGATCACCAGGCCGGGCAGCAGCCGTACCCAGGACCCCGCGTCCAGCGAGCCCAGCATGGTCAGCACGCCCGCCGCGTGCAGCAGGAAGCCGATCGCGAGCTGCCAGCGCGGCGGCACCCGGCCCGCCAGACGCCGGACCTGGAGGGCCACCGCGAAGGACAGGCCGGACCAGAGGAGGAAGAGCCAGGCGGTGTCCATCGCGGACAGGCCGACCGCCTGCTGGAGCAGGGCCGGGAGGAAGCTGAACAGGCCGATCACCGCGAGGCCCGTGAACAGGCCGCTGGAGGAGGAGGCGAGGAAACGGCGGTGGCGCAGCAGGCCCAGGTCGATCATGGGGGTGGCCGAGCGGCGCTCCACCGCCGCGAACACGGCCAGCAGGACCACGAACGCCAGCAGCAACAGCCCGACCGGGGCCCGTAGCCACCCGTCCCGGCCCAGGGTCAGCGCCGCCACCAGGGAGACCAGCGCGAGCCCGAAGGTCACGGCCCCGGCGAGGTCGGGGCGGCCGCCGCGCGGGGCCCGGGACTCCGACAGGAGGCGTGCGGACAGGGCGGCCACGAGCACGGCGGCGGCGCCGAGAACGCCGTACGACACTCTCCAGTTCGGCATCGCGCCGCTCAGCAGAGGGCCGATCGCGATGCCGCCGCTCACGAACGCGCCCCATACTCCGGTCGCGTGCAGGCGTCCCCTGGGTGAGGGGAACGCGTGGACGATCAGGCCAAGGCTGCTCGCGAGGAGCGCCGCGCTGGCCGCGCCCTGGGCGATCCGGGCCAGGGTGAACAGCCAGGTGGACGAGGTCAGCGCGCCGAGGGCCGTGGTCAGGCCGAGCGCCAGGGTGCCCGCGACGAAGATCCGGCGGCGGCCGTAGTCGTCGGCGAGGCTGCCGGCGACCAGGAGGAGGGCGGCGAGGCCGAGCGGGGTGCCGTTCAGGAGCCAGGCCTGGGCGGACAGCGGGGTGTGCAGGTCGGCGGCGACATCGGGGAGCGTGACCATCGGCGCGGTGTACGTCATGAGGGCCACGGCGGTGGCCGTGCTGGTCAGGGTGAGCGTGGCGGTGGGGGGCGCGGGAGACGCCTCGGGGGTCTCGGCGGCCTTCACCTCAGTGAGAGTTCGTTCATTGAACCTAGCCATGGCGAAGACCGTAGCAGAGTGAGTTCGGTCATTGAACCCACGACCGGAAAATGGTTACAGTGGGCCCCATGGCACTGGGCAAGGACTACGCGACACAGGAATGCTCGATCGCCCGCGCGCTGGAGATCGTCGGCGAACGCTGGACCCTGCTCGTCGTCCGCGACGCCCTCTACGGCGTCCGGCGCTACAACGACTTCCTCGTCCACCTCGGCATCCCGCGCGCGGTCCTCGCCGCCCGCCTCCAGATGCTCACCGAGGAAGGGATCCTCGAGAAGCGCCGGTACCAGGAATCCCCGCCGCGCGACGAGTACGTCACCACCGACCGCGCCCTCGCGCTGTGGCCCATCCTGCGCGCCCTCGGCCGCTGGGGACGCGAGCACCGCGGCGAGAGCGCGCTGCGCCTCTTCCAGCACACCGAGTGCGGCACCGAGCTCGGCGCCTACGGCGAATGCCCCGCCTGCGCGGCCCTCGTACCGGTCGAGGAGGTGCTGATGGTGCCGGGCCCCGGACTCGATCCGGACCCGGCGGATCCGGTCAGCCGCGCCCTGCTCAAGCCGAGGAGGCTCTTGCAGCCCGTCGCGGTCGATCAGGTATAACCGGGGGAGGACCGACAACAGGGAGGGGGAGCGCCATGATCCGCAACTGGACGACCGTGCGCCCCGCCGCCGTGTTCCTGCTCCTCGTCCTCGACGTCGTCCTGCTCGACACCAGCAGCCTCTCCGCCGCGGTCGCGCTCGCCGCGACCGCCGCGGCCGGCTCCGCGTTCGCCGCCTGCTCGCTGATCGCCTCGCGCTGCGCGCCCGCCGTACCGCCCACCCGGGTCCGTACGGCCATCCGCGACCGCGCCCGCCGTACGGCCTTCCTCCCACAGCGTGACCCCGACGCCAAGGGGCGTTCCCGTCCCCGGGCGCCCGGCCACGCCCTCCGGACGATCACCGCGTAGGAACCCCTCGCGCACAGGGGTGTCCCGCGCGGGTCGTCATGCCGTCTCACCTCACTTCCGGCACGACGAGACCCCCGGAGGGCTCACCCATGTCCGTCTTCGCTGATCTGGTCCAGCACCTCGCTGACCTGCTCCACCCCCTCTTCGGCGCCACCGCGGCCGCCGCCGCGATCGTCCTGTTCACCGCGTTCGTACGACTGCTCGTGCACCCGCTGTCCCGCGCCGCCGCCCGCGGCCAGAAGGCCCGCACCAAGCTCCAGCCGAAGATCGCCGAGCTTCGCAAGAAGCACAAGGACGACCCCGAGAAGCTCCAGAAGGCCGTGATGGCCCTGCACGCCGAGGAGAAGGTCTCACCGCTGTCCGGCTGTCTGCCCGGACTGTTCCAGCTCCCCGCGTTCTTCCTGCTCTACCACCTCTTCTCCAACACGACGATCGGCGGGAAGGCCAACGAACTGCTCAGTCACGAGCTGTTCGCCGCGCCGCTCGGCGGACGCTGGGCGGACGCGCTCGGCAGCGGCGGGGTGTTCGGGGGAGCGGGGCTCGTATACGTCTGCCTCTTCGCGTTCGTGGTCGTGGTGGCGACCTTCAACTACCGCCGCACAAAGCGGATGATGGCCGCGAACCCGGTGCTGCCGGTGACGGACGGGCAGCCGGTGCCCGGGGTCGGCGCGGTGAGCAGGCTCATGCCCTTCATGTCCTTCTTCACGCTCTTCACCGTGGCGGTGATGCCCCTGGCGGCCGCGCTGTACGTGGTGACCAGTTCGACGTGGGCCGCGGTCGAGCGGGCGGCCCTCTACCGCTGAGCCGTCGTGGTGACGGTCCAGTCCGTGAACCGGGTATTGCGGACTGGACGCCCAGCTTGGAGGATCGACCAGTCATCCGATGGCTGCACCCGTCGGCGGACGCCCCGCGATCTAGGGAGATAGTGATCATGAAGCTGCTGCGAGTCGGTACGGCGGGAACGGAGACGCCCGCGCTGCTCGACGCCGACGGGGTCCTGCGGGACCTGTCCGGTGTCGTGGACGACATCGACGGGACGCTGCTCGCCGACGACGCGGCACTCGGCCGCATCCGCGCGGCCGCCGAGGCCGGGGACCTGCCGGCGCTGGACGCCACGGGGCTCCGTGTCGGGCCGCCGGTCGGGCGGATCGGGAAGATCGTCTGCATCGGCCTGAACTACCACGACCACGCGCGCGAGACGGGTGCCGAGCCGCCCGCCGAGCCGGTGATCTTCTTCAAGGCCGCGGACACGGTGGTCGGGCCCTACGACACCGTCCTGGTGCCCCGGAAGTCGGTGAAGACCGACTGGGAGGTCGAGCTGGCGGTCGTGATCGGGCGTACGTCCCGGTATCTGTCGTCCGCCGAGGAGGCGCTCGCCCATGTCGCCGGGTACGCGGTGGCGCACGACGTGTCGGAGCGGGAGTTCCAGATCGAGCGCGGGGGCACGTGGGACAAGGGGAAGAACTGCGAGACGTTCAATCCCCTGGGGCCGTGGCTGGTGACGGCTGACGAGGTTCCGGATCCGCAGGACCTGTCCCTGAAGCTGTGGGTCAACGGGGAGCTGAAGCAGAACGGCACGACCGCCGAGCAGATCTTCCCCGTGGGTGAAGTGGTGCGGTACGTCAGCCAGTTCATGACCCTGTACCCCGGCGACGTGATCAACACGGGCACGCCGGCCGGGGTCGCGATGGGGGAGCCCGAGCCCAAGCCGTATCTGCGGTCCGGGGACGTGGTGGAGCTGGAGATCTCGGGGCTCGGGCGTCAGCGGCAGGAGTTCAAAGACGCCTGAGGGGCGGGGGAACCTTCAGGCCAGCAAGGATGCGAGCTTGCGCCATGCCTCCCTCGGAAGGCTGTAGCGCGGGCCGCCGTCCACCACCTGCAGGGCCACGTGGTCCGCGCCCGCCTCGATGAACTCGTCGACGCGGGCGCGGATCTTCTCGTCCGTGCCCCAGGCGTAGACCGCGTCGACCAGGCGGTCGCTGCCGCCGTCCTTGAGGTCGTCCTCCGTGAAGCCGTTGCGGAGGAAGTTGTTGGTGTAGTTGGGCAGGGCGAGGTACATGGCCAGGTAGTCGCGGGCCACGGTGCGGGCCTTCACGGGGTCGGATTCGAGGACGACCTTCAGCTCCGGGGCCAGCAGGGGCTCTTCGCCCAGGAGTGCACGGGAGCGTGCCGTCTGGTCGGCGGTGATCAGGTACGGGATGGAGCCGGCCGCGCGGTCCCGGGCCAGCTCGATGGTCCTGGGGCCCAGCGCGGCCAGGACGCGGCCCTCGGCCGGGACTCCCGCCTCGTCCAGGGCGTCCAGGTAGGCCACCAGGGCCGAGTACGGCCGGCGGTACTGCTCCGCGAGCTTGGCGTGGCTGACGCCCAGGCCCAGGGTGAAGCGGCCGGCGTGGGCGGCGTTCAGGTCGGTGTAGCTCGCGGCGGCGGCCTCGGCCTCGTGGTCCCAGATGCTCTGGATGCTGGTGCCGACGACGATCCGCGACGTGGCCTCCAGGAGTGGGGCGGCGTTGGCGGCGGAGCTGCTGCCGCCCAGCCAGATCGCGCCGAACCCGAGCTCCTCCAGCTCGGCGGCGGCCTCGGCGCGTTCGCCCGCCAGGGACGGGTCCTCCCCGCGCAGACCGCCGCCGTTCCAGATGCCGTACTTTCCGATGCTCTGCTTCATGGCAGGTGCCAACGATCAGGAGCCCGGCGTCATTCCGGCCCTGGCTACCGCTCCTTGCTCAGAAACTCCTCCAGCGCCTCCACGACGAACCGGTGGTCCTGGAGCTGGGGCAGCCCCGAGACCGTCACCGTACCGACGACGCCCACGCCCTCCACGGTGATCGGGAAGGAGCCGCCGTGGGCCGCGTACTCGTCCGGGTCCAGGCGCGAGGACTCCTCGAAGGTGCTGCCCTTGGCGCGGAAGCGGGCGCCCACCAGGTAGGAGGCGGAGCCGTAGCGCTCCACGACCCGGCGCTTGCGGTCGATCCAGGCGTCGTTGTCCGGGGTGGAGCCCGGCAGGGCCGCGTGGAAGAGCTGCTGGCCGCCGCGGCGGATGTCGACGGCCACCGGGGCCTGACGCTCGCGGGCCAGCTCCACCAGCAGGGAGCCCAGCGCCCACGCGTCCTCGTACGTGAACTGCCGGAAGACCAGGCGGCGTTCCTGTGCCTCCAGCTCCTCCAGGGGCGGGGTGAGTTCCGGATGGAACTTCGGGGTCAGCTCGGTGTTGTGTGTCACAGCTCCACCGCCACTCCGTCGTGGGCCGAACGGCGCGCCGCCTCCAGTACGTCGAGGGCGGCGGCCGCCTCCAGCGCGGTCACCGGGTTGGTGCCGCCGTCGGAGAGGGCCCTGGCCACGGCCGCATAGTAAGCGGGGTAGTCGCCCGGGAGGGTGCGGACCGGGCTGCCGCCGCCCGTCACGGGGGACTCTCCCGCGCCCAGCCGGCCCCACAGCGACTCGGGCTCCTGACCCCAGCCGGCCGCCGTGCCGGGGCGCTCGCCCTCCCGCAGCGCCGCCTCCTGCGGGTCCAGGCCGTACTTCACATAGCCCGCCTTCGAGCCCAGCACCCGGAAACGGGGGCCGAGTTGGGCGGTGGTGGCGGAGACGTAGAGGTGGGAGCGGACGCCGCTCGTGTGGGTGATCGCGATGAACGTGTCGTCGTCGATCTCGGCGCCCGGGCGGCGGACGTCGGCCTCGGCGTACACGGAGGCGGCGGGGCCGAAGAGGGTCAGCGCCTGGTCGACGACGTGGCTGCCGAGGTCGTACAGGAGACCTCCGACCTCTGCGGGGTCGCCGGACTCGCGCCAGCCGCCCTTGGGCTGCGGCCGCCAGCGCTCGAAACGCGACTCGAAGCGCCATACGTCGCCCAGTTCGCCCTCGTCGAGGAGGCGTCGCAGGGTCAGGAAGTCGTTGTCCCAGCGGCGGTTCTGGAAGACGGAGAGGAGCAGGCCGCGGTCCTCGGCGAGGGCGGCGAGCTCGCGCGCCTCGGCCGCCGTACCGGCGATCGGCTTGTCGACCACGACCGGCAGGCCCGCCTCCAGCGCGGTGGTGGCGAGCGGGACGTGCGTCTTGTTCGGGGACGCGATGACGATCAGGTCCAGTTCGGCGGCGCGGGCGAACAGCTCGTCGGCGCCTGCGACCGTACGGACGTCCGGGAACTCGGCGCGGGCCTGTTCCTGCCGCTCGGGGTTCGAGGTCACCACCGTGTCGAGGGTCAGGCCCTCGGTGGCGGCGATCAGCGGGGCGTGGAAGACGGAGCCCGCGAGGCCGTAGCCGACGAGGCCCACGCGGAGGTCAGCAGCAGTCATGCCCCCACTTTCGCAACGGTGTTGCCAAAGTGCAAGCGTCGCGGACAATGGCAGGCGTGAACAGGACGAACGGTGGCGTCGGCCTCCTGGCCCCGCGCAGCCACAACACCGCGCTCGTGCTCGACCTGCTGCGGGGTGCGGGCGCCGGCGGGATCAGCCGACTGGAACTCGCCGAGCGGACCGGGCTGACCCCGCAGGCCGTCAGCAAGATCACCGGGCGGCTGCGGGAGGAGGGCCTCGCGGTGGAGGCGGGACACCGGGCCTCGACCGGCGGCAAGCCACGGACCGTCCTGCGTCTCGTGCCCGGAGCGGGCCACGCGGTGGGCGTCCACCTGGACCGGGACGCGCTGCGGGCCGTGCTGGTGGATCTCGCCGGGACGGTGGTGGGCGAGCGGTGTGCCGCGCTGGACCTGGGCGCGGGCGCGGAGGCTGTGGTGTCGGCGGTCGCGGGGGAGATCGAGATGCTGACGAGGGGGGAGCGGGACCGCGGCTTGACCGGGGGCGGCGGATTGAGTGCCGGCGATGGGCTTCCGGGCCCGGCGTCCGCGCCGGTGAAGGGGGTGCTGGGGCGCGGAAAGGGCGCCCTTTCAGGTGCCGGTACCGCGCGGTCGACAGCTCCCGGGCCCCAGGCCAGGGGTGCCGCCGCGTCGCCCGCCTTCGCTCCGCATCCCGCTGGTGGTGCGCCACCGGTCCCAGGCGCCCTCCCCTCCCTCCTCGGTGCCGGTGTCGCCCTCCCCGGACCCCTCGATCACACCCGGGGTGTGCTGCACCGCGTCACCGGCTTCCCCGAGTGGGACGGCTTCCCCCTGCGGGACGCGCTCGCGCGGCGGCTCGGGGTGCCCGTCGTGGTCGACAAGGACACCAACGCGGCCGCGCTCGGGCTCGCGGTCGCGGGGGAGCGCGGGTCGTTCGCGTATCTGCATCTCGGTACGGGCCTGGGCGCCGGGCTCGTCATCGGCGGGGCCGTGCACCGGGGTGCGCGAACCGCGGCCGGGGAGTTCGGGCACCAGGTCGTCCAGCTCGACGGGCCGCCCTGCGGCTGCGGCGACCGGGGCTGCGTCGAGGCGCTGTGCCTGGCCGCGGTGGCCCGCGGCGACCTCGCCGAAGCGGCCCGGGTCCTCGGCGTCGCGGCCGGCAACCTCGTCGCCCTGCTCGACATCGACCTGGTCCTGCTGGGCGGCCGTACCGTCGCCACCGCCCCCGACGCGTTCCTGCGAGGGGTCGCAGCCGTCCTCGGCGAACGCGCCCGACGCACCGGCGAGGACACGGTCCCGGTCCGCGCCACGGCCGGCGAGGTCGCCGAAGGCGCGGCACAACTCGTACTGGCCCCGCTCTTCGGCCGGGCCGACGCCTGACGTCCGCTGATCGAGGGGACTTCCCGGGCTGTACGGAGCGGCATCCCCCGCCGGCCGCATCCACCCGGCATGGTCATGTGTTCATGCGACGGTATGTGTACGGCTCCACGCCCGCTCTCCTCGGCCTCGCCGCGGCGGCCGCCCTGATCGCCGCGCCCCCCGCGGCGGCCCGCCCGGCCCCGGCCCCCGCCGACCCCTCCTGCGCCCCCACCGGCAGCGCCTTCCCCCTCACCACCCGCATCCACGGCGGTCCCACCGCTTACGAGGCCGGTGGCGGCTTCCGGACCTGGTACCTGGATCTGATCAACACGACCCGGCGCACCTGCGAAGGAATCCACCCGGTCGTCGTCCTCGTCGACGAGCGGCACGCCCTGAAGCCCTCGCAGGCCCGCCTGGAGTTCTACGACGGCCCGCGCACCCGCGCCGTCCGGTTCGAGAGCACCGACGAGGACGAACTCGTCGGGGCGTTCGGAGGCGCCGGGTTCACCGTCGGCCCCGGAAAGACCCTCTCCGTGAAGGTGCGGCTCGCGGTCGCCGCGGACGCCGTACCGAACGAGGTCACCGTCAACGCGGCCGTCGTCCAGCGGCACGGCGACGACGGCGACTGGGTGGGGCAGTCCGACGACTACCGCTTCGGCATCGGCTCCGCTCCGGGCACCAGGCCCGACACCACCTCCACCCCCACCGGTACCCCCACCGGTACCCCCACCCCCACCCCCACCCCCACCTCCACCCCCACCTCCACCCGGGAAAGCCTTCCCTTCACGGACGCGGCCGAGGAACTCGCCAGTACCGGCCCCGCCGTGGCCGCCGCCGCCCTCGCGGCCCTCGCCCTCCTCCTGGTCACGGTGGGCGCGATCCTGCGGGCCCGCGGCCGCCGCTGACCCCTGACCTTCCGGGACCTGTCCCCAGCCGGCCATTCCCCCAAGATCCGGCCATGTCTAGGCTGGGGCCGACGCAGCACGGCGTACACGCGTACGGCAGGAGATCCCGCACATGGCAGACCGCAAGCCCATCGATTCGTGGCTCACCGACATGGACGGTGTACTCATCCACGAGGGCGTACCGATCCCCGGCGCCGACGCCTTCCTCAAGAAGCTCCGCGAGTCCGGCAAGCCGTTCCTGGTGCTGACCAACAACTCCATCTACACCCCGCGCGACCTGCATGCCCGCCTGCGCCGCATGGGCCTGGACGTCCCGATCGAGAACATCTGGACTTCCGCCCTGGCCACCGCCCAGTTCCTGGACGACCAGCGGCCCGAGGGGACGGCGTACGTCATCGGCGAGGCGGGTCTGACCACCGCCCTGCACGACATCGGCTACATCCTCACCGACCACGAGCCCGACTACGTCGTCCTCGGCGAGACCCGCACCTACTCCTTCGAGGCCATGACCAAGGCGGTCCGGCTCATCAACGACGGCGCCCGGTTCATCTGCACCAACCCCGACGAGACCGGTCCCTCCGCCGAGGGCGCGCTGCCGGCCACCGGCGCCGTCGCCGCCCTGATCACCAAGGCGACCGGCAAGCAGCCGTACTTCGCCGGCAAGCCCAACCCGCTGATGATGCGCACCGGGCTCAACACCATCGGCGCGCACTCCGAGACCAGCGCGATGATCGGCGACCGCATGGACACCGACGTCCTGGCCGGCATGGAGGCGGGCATGCAGACCTTCCTGGTGCTGACCGGCCTGACCCGGCCCGAGCAGGTCGAGGACTTCCCGTACCGGCCCTCGAAGGTCGTGGACTCGATCGCGGACCTGGTCGACCGGATCTGAGACCCGTCCGGGACCTGACCCGAACGGAGTAACGCGGCACCTTCCCGGGATGCGGGCCCGGCCCTCCCGGGGGACTCTCCAGACATCTGGAGGTTCACGATGGGTTCAGTACGCCTCACTCTCTGTACCGCGGTCCTGGCTGTCGCCGCCTTCGCCCCCGCCGCGCAGGCGGCGGACGGGCGCGGCGTCTCGGTGACCCCGTCGACCCCCGCCGCCGGCACCGACCTCACGCTGCGGGTGACCGGCTGCACCGGGGAGACGGCCACCGCGGCCTCGGCCGCGTTCGTCGCGGACGCCCGGCTCACGGGGGCCGGCGGCAGCCTCGCCGGCGAGAGCCGTGTCCGCTCCTCGATCGAGCCCGGCCCCTACGACGTGAAGATCACCTGCGCCGACGTCGAGGTGCAGGGCACGATCACCGTCGTGGCGCCGACAACGGGCGGCGCGGCCCCGGCGTCCCCAGCCGCCCCCGTCGACGCCGGCGGCGGCTGGACCGCCACCCACCTCTCCGCCATGGAACCCCACGTCACCGAACCCGGCACCGGGCACGCGGTCACCGGCCTGGTGCTCGCCGGGGTCGCGGCGGTGGCCGTGGTGCTGCGCCGCAGCCGTCGGAGCCGCGGGGCGGAGTGAGCGGAGATGTCCGACCGTTTCTCCGACCGGGAAGGCGGCCGCGCCCCTCACCTACGCGTGTCGGGGACCGGGCGGCTGTCGGCCGGCGTCGTCTGGGCGACGCTGCTGCTCGGGCTGTGGCTGTGGGGGCGCGAGGTCACCGACGTGCGGCACGGCGGGTCCGCGCCGGCCACCGGTGCCGTGGCCGCGGTCGGGCGCCCGACCGCGGCCGTCGAACTGCCGCCCGCCGCGCGGCCGTTGACGGGAGCGAGGCCACAGCGCCTGGACATCCCGGACCTCGGGGTGCAGGCGCCCGTGGTGGCCCGCGGCCTGGACGCCCGGGGCGCCCTCGAGCCGCCGCCCTTCGGGCAGCCCGGCGTCGTCGGCTGGTACGCGGCCGGCGCGAAACCCGGGGCCGCCGGGACCGCGCTGATGGTGGGACACGTCGACACCGACACCCGGCCCGCCGTCTTCCACCGGATCAGCGCGCTCAGGCCGGGCGAGACGGTCCGGGTGATCCGCGACGACGGCAGGGTCGCCGAGTTCACCGTCGACGACGTGCGGACCCTCACCCGCGAGCACTTCGACGCCCACCAGGCCTACGGCCCACGCGAGCCGGGCCGCGCCGAACTGCGGCTGATCACCTGCGGCGGCACCTTCGACCGCGCGAGCCGCAGCTACACGGCCAACGTGATCGTCTCGGCGTATCTGACGGGCACGGGCCTGTAGGACTCCGTGGGCATCACCTGGCCCGGTCGGCGACCCGCTCCCCCCGAAGTCGCCGACCGGGCTGGTCCTCGACCGCACGCGCGCGGGCTGCGGGAGTAACCCGGCGACGGCGCGGGAGGCATGGAGGGCCTGGAGGCTCGGTGGTGATGACTGCGGCCAGGGGCTGGGGCCGTATCCCGATGAGAAGACTCTAGAACGGATGTGCGCCCGGGCCTAGAGGCTGAAGGGCGCCGAGCCCGTGCTCGTGGCGCACCGTCATACGCCCTGGTGGTCCAGGGTTCTACACGGGTCCGTCAGCGCGTCCGTCGACCTGGCGGCGCAGTTCGGCGTCCTCCGCGACACCCTCGATGACCGCGCTCGCCACCTGGTCCAGGGGCAGCCGGTGCCGTCGCGCGTACTGCCGCAGTGCCGTGAACGCGTGGTCGGCGGGGACACTCCAGCGCTCCGCGAGCATCCCCTTGGCCTGCTCGATGCGCACCCTGCTGGACAGGGCTTCCTGCAACTGACCGGACAGGGTGCGGTACCGCGCGTAGGTGTGACGGTTCTGCAGACCGAGGGCGGCGGCGTCGGCGAGCGCCTGGGCGACATGGAGCCCGGAGGTGGCGTCGTCGGCCGGGGTGCGGTCGGGCGGCGTGGGCACGAACACGTTGAGGGCGCCCAGCAGGTTCTCGCGGCGGCGCAGCGGGACCGCGAACGTCGTCACGATGTCGTGTCCGAGGGCCCGTTCGGTGAAGTCGGGCCAGCGGGCGGCCGCGTGGGCGACCCGTATGGAGACGGGCGGTACGGCCTTTCCCGAGCCGTAGCTGTCCAGACAGGGCCCGCCGCCGTGCTGCGCCTCCAGCAGGTCCAGCGCCACCTGCTCGTGCCGGCTGCTCGCGGCGAGCGACACCGACCGGCCGCCGTCGATGAGCATGACCCCGGCCGCCCGGGCGTCGAGCAGCTCCACACAGTGGTCGGACACCCGTTGTAAGTACCGGCCGGCCTCGAAGCCCTCGACGAGGGTGTCCGCCGCCTCCACCAGTGCCGAGGCCAGCCGGATCTCCCTGGTGGCGTACCGCATCGCTGAGCACTCCCCTTCATGGACGAGCGCCCCCGTACGGCGCGCACCTACCCCGACCTTCGGGGCTGTAACAGCTCCTGGACAAGGCTCCGGTGACCTCGTGGGCGGCGCGACCGGTGTGTCACGATTGAGACTTGCCACAGTGCACCCAGGGGGGAATTGGATGTACGTCAGCAGGGGGGCCGGGAGTGCGGCCCGGGCACGGGCGTCCGCGGCGGTGCTGGGGGCGGCACTGCTGCTCGCCGCGTGTTCGTCGTCGGGAGACGGGGACAAGGAGGGTGACGGCGACAAGGCAGGTGCCGGGATCACCCAGCAGCCCAAGGAGGCCGACCCGTTCTGGGTCAACCCGGACGGCAACGCGGCCAAGCAGGTCGCGGCCTACGTCAAGAGCGGCAAGGACGACGAGGCCGGACAGATCCGCAAGATCGCCCAGCAGCCGACCGGCGAGTGGATCGGCCCGGAGAACCCGGAGCAGGAGGCACGCGGCTTCACCGAGGCCGCGGACAAGGCCGGCCGCACCGCCCTGCTCGTCCTCTACAACATCCCGCACCGCGACTGCGGCCAGTACTCCCAGGGCGGCGCCGCCGACGGCAACGCCTACCGGACCTGGATCGACGGCGTGGCCGCGGGCATCGGCGACCGGCCGGTGACGGTGATCCTCGAACCGGACGCCGTCCTGCACCTGGTCGACGGCTGCACCAAGGACGAGTTCCACGAGGAGCGCTACGACCTGCTCAGCGGCGCCGTCGCGAAGCTCAAGTCCCTGAAGAACACGAAGGTCTACCTGGACGCGGGCAATGCGGGCTGGGGCCACCCCGACCAGATCTTCGAACCCCTCCAGCGGGCCGGCATCGCCAAGGCCGACGGCTTCTCGGTGAACGTCTCCAACTTCTACTCCACCAAGGACTCCATCACCTACGGCAAACAGCTCTCCGCCAAGGTCGGCGACAAGCACTTCGTCATCGACACCAGCCGCAACGGCAACGGCCCGTACAAGGACGGCGACGAGAACGAGCGGTGGTGCAACCCACCGGGCAGGGCGCTGGGGGAGACGCCGACCATAAAGACGGCGGACCCGCTGGTGGACGCGTACCTGTGGGTCAAGCGCCCGGGCGAGTCGGACGGCGAGTGCAAGGGCGGCCCGAAGGCCGGCCAGTGGTGGCCGACCTACGCCATGAAGCTGGCAGAGGCTTCAACTCCTTAGGGGCGCGGGGCTGTATCGATCTGCGGCTGCCGCCGCGTGGGCGCGACCAGCCCAAAACGCTCCCGCACCCGAAATCAAAGGTGCGGGAGCGTCTTTGGCATTACGGCACCCGAACCCACTGTGCCTTCGACGGCGTCCCCTGATCGTCATCGACGAACAGCATGTACCACCCCGACTGCACCAGGTTCTTGTTCTCCGGCACCGTCACCTTCACCTTGTCCCCGGACACCGTGAACTTCAGCTCGATGGACCGCTGATCCACATCGGTCACATGAGTCGACGCACTGGGCCGGATCAACCGCA
Source organism: Streptomyces sp. NPDC005483 (assembly GCF_040606035.1). NCBI lineage: Bacteria > Bacillati > Actinomycetota > Actinomycetes > Kitasatosporales > Streptomycetaceae > Streptomyces > Streptomyces sp. NPDC005483. The sequence continues at coordinate 42,010 of NZ_JBEXEA010000018.1, read as the reverse complement.
CCTTCTTGATCACAGAAGCCTGCGGAGAGGTGAACGTCCCGGACGAACCCCGGGCGATCGTCTGCGGCCCCCCGGACAGCGAAGGCCGGGAATCCCGGTACAGATAAGGCGGCGTGTAGATCTCGATCCGCTGCTCGAAGACACCCGGCTTGGTGTTCGCCTTGTCCCCGTACAGCGAGTCCGACCCGAAGAACATCACCCGCCCGTCCGGCAGCAGCAGCGACCCGGAGTGGTAGTTGCGCCCCACCAAGGGATCGGCCACCGACTCGAACGTGTTCCTGTCCGGGTGATACAGCCGGGCCTGAAGGATGTTGGAGTCACCGCGCCCGCGATAGTCCTCCGACCCCCCGGACACCAGCACCGAGTCGTCGGGAAGGATCGACGCCTGCGGATACCGCGTCCCCTTCTCCAGCGTCGGACCGTCCACGAACTTTGGGCTGTCCGCCTTCATGTCCACGATCCGCGTCCTGTTGCTGGACAGCTTGGACTCGCCGACCCCGCCGCCCCCGATCACCATGAACTTCTCGTCCTGTGCCGGAGGCAGCAGCACGGTCCCGGAGGTCTCCATCTCCTTCGCGTCGCTGAGACCGTGGACCTTCGTGAACTTGTTGCTGTCCACGTCCCAGATGCCCGGATCGCGCCCCACGTTGTCCGGCCCGTACCCGGCGTTGGACCCCGAGTAGAAGACCTTGCCGTTCTGCAGGAGGAACAGCGCCGGGTAGGTCGGGAACTGACGGACCTTCGACAGGTACGTCCACTTCTTGGTCTTCGGGTCGAAGACCTCGTTCTTGCCCGGCACCAGCTGCCCGATGTCGTCGAGCCCGGAGACACTGAGGACCTTCCCGTCGCTCAGGGTCGTGAGCGTCGGATACCAGCGGGCCTCGTTCATCGGGTCGACCTTGATGTACTTCTCGGCGACCGGATCGAACTCGAAGGCGTCCCGGATTCCCTGGAAGTCCTTCTTGTCGAGCGCGAGCTTCTGCGCGATGCCGTAGGTGTTGCGCGCGTCCGTCCCGGTCAGACCCTGGATCCGGTAGTTGTCCTGCGTACCGGTCTCGTACTTGGCGCCGCTCTTCTGCGCCTCGACGTAGATACGCCCGAGCCCGGGGTCGTTGCGCAGGAACTTCCCCGTCGCCTTGTCGAAGACCTTCGTGGCCCGCTCGACGACGACCGGGTCCCTGGACACGAACGTCCTGCCGTTCTCCTTGCCGGTGAACTTGGTGCCCGCCGGCAGGGTGATCGGCCGGTCCGGGTTCTCGTTGTGGACGATCATCAGGCCGCCGGCCTTGGTGACGTCACCCTTGAGCTTCTCGTACCGCTTGGTGCCACCGGCGATCAGCAGATTGCCGTTCGCCAACTGGGTGTGCCCCGTGCAGAACAGGTCCTTGGGCGTCGGCACCTTCTTGATCGTGCCCTTGACCGGGTCCCAGATCCGGGTGTCGAACCTCTTCGCGTCGAAGTTGTCCTGGTTGTTGCCCGAACCCGCCACCAGCAGCACCTTCCCGGTGCGCAGGAGCGCCGCGTGGATGGTGTTCTGCCGGTACTTCTCGGGGAACTGGACGATCTCCCACTTGCCGTTCTCGGCTTTGTACTCGGGTTTGTTGATCTGGTACTGGTGGTATTTCGCCGTCCCGAAGCGGTACAGCCACGGGCCGTTCATCCCGGCCAGCGCGAGCACCACCGCCGTACCGATCGCGAGTCGACGGGCGCGGCGGCGGCCTGCACGGTCGTTCATTCCTTACGTCCCCCAAGTCCACCGAGGGCGATCTGCATGGTCTGGTCGCCGCCCTCGTCACGCGTGTTCGAGTCGGCCCAGGTCGGCTTGTGGGCCGGGGTGTGCTGGGCCGGCAGCGGTTGCGGCTGGTACTGAGCCGGGATCGCCGGTCCGTGGGGCGCCTCGGCGGCCGCGGCGGGCCTCTTCTTCGCCTGGCGCAGCATGTGCCGCCAGGTGAAGATCGGTGTCGCGGTGATCAGCATGGCGAAGGTCGCCCAGGTGATCATCGCGGGGTGCGAGTGCCCGAGGGCGATACCGGCACCGATCGAGCCACCGAAGATCGCGATGAAGTACCAGTGGTAGCGGAAGGTCGCGAACCACCGGTCGGGGCTCGCCGAGTCGCCCTTCGGCGTCACCACGAACTTGCTCTTGCGCCGCAGCAGCGAGTCGACCAGGGCCTTCGCGTACAGCGGGGCGGACAGCGCCGACATCACCATGCCCGCGACACCGCCGGATCCCTCGGGCTCGTGCGGGGAGACGTTGTGCCGGCGGTTCCAGATGTACAGGCCGATCTGGAGCGCGGAGGCGTTGCCGTAGAGCATCAGCCACACGGTCGGGTCGATGTTCACACCCGAGGCGCCCAGGCCCAGGAACAGCGCGCAACTCATGGCCGCGAGGATCCAGTTGAGGGCGGACATCGGATAGAAGATGATCATCATCGTGTAGTTGAAGAGCTTGCTCGGCGGCAGCGAGTACCAGCCCTTCCAGTACTGCTTGAGGATCGTCTCGTACGTCCCGCGCGACCAGCGCATCTGCTGGGTGAAGAAGTCGGTCCAGGCACTGGGACCCTCACCGACGGCGAGGACATCCGGCGTGTAGACCGAGCGCCACTTCCTCCCCGTGGCCGGGTTCTTGTGGCGGTGGATCTCGAAGCCGGTCGCCATGTCCTCGGTGATCGAGTCGTACAGCCCGCCGACCTGCTTCAGCGCCTTGATCCGTACGGCGTTGGAGGTGCCCACGAACATCGGGGCGCCGTACTTGTTGCCGGCGCGCTGGATGAGCGCGTGGAAGAGGAACTGCTGGGACTCGGCGGCCTTGGTGACGAAGTTGTCGTAGTTGCCGTAGACCTGCGGGCCGATCACGAAGCCGACGTCCGGGTCGCGGAAGAAGCCGAGCATCCGCTCCAGGTAGTTGGGCAGCGGCACGTGGTCGGTGTCCACGGAGGCGAAGAAGTCGTACTCGTCGCCGTGGGCGTCGAGCCAGGCGTTGTAGTTGCCGTGCTTGGTCTTGGCGCGGTGCGGGCCCTTGGGCCGGTTCCACTTCTCGATGCCCTTGCGGGAGAAGTGGTGCACGCCGAGGCGGGCGCACACCTCCTTGACCGCCGGGTCGTCGCCCTCGTCCAGGAGCCAGACGTGCATGAGGCCGCGGTGGCGGATCCGCACCGCGGCTTCCAGTGTCCTCGTCACCATCTCCAGAGGCTCCTTGCCGGGCACGAAGGAGGTGAGGAAGGCGACTCTGGTGCCGGTCTCGGGCACCACCGGGATCGGGTCGCGGGCGACCAGGGTGGCGTGTGCGTTGGACAGGACGTTCATGCAGCGGAAGAACTCGATCAGGCCGATCGAGACGAGCATGACGATGTCCAGGGCCGGCAGCCACGAGAAGGCCGGGTAGTCCCGCTCGGTCCAGTGCTCGGGCTGGAGCAGCCAGGCCAGCAGCACCAGCGAGAGGAGTGGGGCCGCGGTGAGCATCAGGGCGACCCGGATGCGGTGCGGCTCCTGCGAGATCAGCGAGCGGTACTGCACCTTGTAGGGCCGGCCCGGGTCGGGTTGGGTGAGGGGACCGGCCAGTCTGCTGTAGTGCTCGTAGTCGTACTTCGGAAGGGTCTTCTTTATCCGGCCCAGCGTGCCGGTGCGATGCGAAGGCAGCCTGAGCTGTGTGGTGTCGGACGGGTCGAAGTTCTGCCGGGCGCCCGTCGGCGTCGACGTCATGAGTCATCCCCCCACACGCGGACGAGCCGCGTGTCGTCGTTTCCTTACGGCTGCTCTGGTCCCCCTCGACCTTCACAGACGTATCAGTGGTGGGCCGCAGTCACCACAATCTTCACAACACTAGACAGGTAACAGCGACCTTCCGGTTGCAGACGCCCCCCTCGGCGTCCTCCGAAGCGGGGCCCCTTTCCCCGCAACACCGGCAACCGGCTCCTTGCCCCCCAAGTGCCGCTTATACGCAGCATCTTGAAAGCCAGGGTTCTACGGTGCTCATCATGATCGCAAGATGCGAAACGCGGTGTTTACCGGTCATACGCGTTTATTGTGGCGCCTGACACGCAAGCAGCCCCTGCGCCTGAGCGAGGGTCCTTCCGTGCCGGTACGGCCCGCCAGGGAAACATGGCGGGCCCCCTGCTTTCGCGGGAGGCCCTGAACCCTCGTCACCCCGATCTGCCGGAGTGTCGTTCATGCCAAACATGGCGGGCCCCCCGCTTTCGCGGGAGGCCCGTCATGGTCTGTGCGCCGCCAGGGACTCGAACCCCGGACCCGCTGATTAAGAGTCAGCTGCTCTAACCAACTGAGCTAGCGGCGCTTGCTGACCTGCGCAACTTTACCCGAAGCGGGAGGGTGCTCAGGACCGCTCCCGGGGGTGCCGTACATCATTCGGACCGTCAGCATGCGCGTCGGGGCGACAGTTGAGAAACTGACGAATGTGCACAGTTGCGGACATTTTCACCTGGAGTGTGAGGGGCGTCGCATGGAGACTCCGGTATTCGAGGAAATCGATCCCGCGAGCGACTGCGACTGCCCCGGTTGCGTCCACTGGCGGCGCGTCCTCCCTCGATCGACCGGCGGCCACCACGCCGCCACCCGGGCCGTGATCCTCGCCGCCGCGGCCTCCACCGTCTTCGGCGCGTTCCACGCGGCCCCCGCCTTCGCCGCCTCCCACGTCCCGGCCCGTCCGGGTGCCCCCGTGGGCGACGAGCCCGGCACCCCGCAGGGCCACAAGGCCCCGCTGCACGGCCCCGGCGGCAGACCAGGGGCCGTCAAGGCACCGACCACCACCCGCGCCGACATCATCCGGCGGGCCAAAGAGTGGGTCGCCGCGAAGGTGCCGTACAGCATGTCGGCGTACTGGGACGACGGCTACCGGCAGGACTGCTCGGGCTTCGTGTCCATGGCCTGGAACCTGCCGGGCAACGAGTGGACCGGCAGTCTCGGCCAGTACGGGATCAGGATCGCCAAGGACGACCTCCAGCCCGGTGACATCCTGCTCTTCCACAACCCCGACAACCCCGAGCAGGGTTCCCACGTCGTCATCTTCGGCGGCTGGACGGACTACACGCACACCTACTACCTCGCCTACGAGGAGATCCGCCCGCACGCCCGCAAGCAGGCCACCCCGTACGCCTACTGGAGCAACTCGGACCGGTACGTCGCCTACCGGTACAAGGGACTCGCGGCCCCCGCGGGCGGTGCGGAGCCCGTCACCACCGAACCGGACACCGCCAAGCCGGCGGCCCCGGACGTGACGGCCTACCCCGGATCCGCCTACGTCGGTCCCGGGGCCAACAACAAGTACGTCACCCAGCTCGGCCGCATGCTCGTCAAGCGCGGCGCCGGGCGCTACTACACCTCCGGTCCCGGCCCCCGCTGGACGGACACGGACCGCAGGGCCACCCAGGCGTTCCAGCAGGCGCAGGGCTGGCAGGGCGAGGGCGCGGACGGGCTGCCCGGGGCGCAGACCTGGACGCTGCTGGTGACCGGCAAGGGCAGGGACATCGCGCCGGCAGGCGGGCAGACGGGGGCGGCGGGCCCGACGGCGCCCTCCTCGCACGGCGTCCCCGGTTACCCGGGGCGCGCGATGTTCCGACCCGGCGCGACCAACGAGTACGTCACCCGGCTCGGCAGGCAGCTGGTGAAGAAAGGGTTCGGCAAGTACTACACGACCGGGCCGGGGCCGCGCTGGGGCGAGCCTGACCGGCGGGGCGTCGAGGCCTTCCAGCGCGCCCAGGGCTGGCGGGGCGGCGCGGCGGACGGCTACCCGGGGCCGGAGACCTGGCGGCGGCTCTTCTCGTGACCGCCCGTGACACCTGGACCACTCGTGACGTCTGGACCACCTGTGACATCTGGCGCGGAGGCTGGAGACACACATGAGCACGACCACTTCACACACCCCCGAGTCCGAGGGCCCGTCCAGGTCCGCCCGGCTCATCCAGAACGAGGCGACCACCGAGATCCCCGTCCATCTGCTCTTCCGCGACGACCCGGACCCGGTCGCGGTACCGCTGAAGCCCGCGGTGGTGGCCCGTCGGCAGGGCACCGGGGAACAGCCCCGCCTGCGCAGGCCCGCCCAGGTGACCCCGCGTCCGGCCCCCGACGTCGACCCCGAGCTGGCCGAGCGCCCCGCGCGGGTGCTGCCGGGCTCGGCGGGCGTCCTCGCCGGCGCCTGCGGACTGGCCGGGTGCGCGGCCACCTCGTGGTGGGCCGGCCTGGTGCCGCCGCTCGTCCTGGCGGCGTTCAGGGTCCCGGCGTCCCCGGGCGCGGGCCTCGGTCCGGCGCAGTGGGCGGCGTACGCCGGAGCCGGTGCCCTCGGTCTGTTCGGGTTCGGCGGACTGGCCCGCGGCCGCACCGGCCGCGCCTGGGTGCTCGGGCTGTTCGGCCGCTACCGGGGGACCGTCCGGCGCACCGGCCTGATGTGGGTCAACCCGCTGCTGCTGCGCCGCCGGGTCGACGTACGGCTGCGGCACTGGCGCGGCGAGCCGATGCCGGCCGCCGACGCGAGCGGGGTCGCGCTGAGGGTCGTCGTCCTGGTGGTGTGGCGGGTGCGAGACACCGCGCGGGCCACGCTCGGCGTCGACGACCACGAGACGTACCTGCGCGAGTGCGTGGAGGCCGCGCTCGCCCGGGTGCCGGTGGAGGCGCCAGGCTCCGGCCGCGGCTCGGCCGACGCGGCGGGGGAGGCGCTGACCCGGCTGGTGGCCGCGGAGACCGCGCCGGTCGGCGTCGAGGTGTTCTCGGTCCAGCCGCTGCGCGTCGAGTACGCCCCCGAGGTGGCCGCCGCGATGCACCGGCGCCGGATCGCCGCGCTGGACGCCCAGCACCGGGCCACCGTGCTGACCTCGGTCGTGGACTCGGTGGAGGACACCGTGACCCGGCTGACCATGCGGGGCCTGGTGGAACTGGACGACTACGAACGCAAGGCGCTGGTGAAGGACCTGACGGTGGCGTTCTGCGCCGGACGGCAGGAAGCGGGCTCGTGATTGGTATGGACATGTTCAAGTAGCGGTAATAACCTGGCACTTGGTCTAGACCTGCAAGCTCACTGAACTTCCCCCACGTTCCCAGGAGCAGCAGCATGCGCAGAAAGGCCAAGTGGTACGCCACCGCACTCGGACTCACCACCGCCGGCACCCTGGTCCTCTCCACCGGGGGTGCCAGCGGCCACGGCTACACCGACCTCCCCATCAGCAGGCAGAAGCTCTGCCAGAACGGCACCGTGACGAACTGCGGCGACATCCAGTGGGAGCCGCAGAGCGTCGAGGGCCCCAAGGGCTTCCCGGCCGGCGGACCCGCCGACGGCCAGATATGCAACGGCGGCGTGAGCCGCTTCAGCCAGCTCAGCGCGCCGCGGACCCCGTCGGGCGCCTCCTGGCCGGCCACGAAGGTGACGGGCGGCCAGAGCTACACCTTCCGCTGGCAGTTCACCGCCATGCACGCTACGACCGACTTCAAGTACTACGTCACCAAGGCGGGCTGGAACCAGAACCACAACCTGGCCCGCTCCGACCTCAACCTCACGCCGTTCCTGACCGTCCCCTACAACGGTCAGCGGCCCCCCTCGACCCTCTCGCACAGCGGCACCCTGCCGTCCGGGCTCAGCGGACGGCATGTGATCGTCGCGGTGTGGACGATCGCCGACACGGCGAACGCGTTCTACGCCTGCTCGGACGTCACGTTCTGAGCATTGCTTGAGACAGTCCAGGCTTCCCCCGGGGTAGGTTCCCCCACACGATCACGCGATCGGTGCCTGACCTCGGGGGATCTGCCATGGACGCCTTCTTCTACGTCATTCCCGTCCAGATCATGGCCGTGGCCCTGTTCGGCGCGTACCTCGTGGTGCGGCGCTGGCACCGGACGCGCAGTGCCTGGAGGAGCGGGCTGACGGCCGAAGCGCGGTGCCTGCGGGTGTACGCGACGGCGCACGGGGGCGGTGACACCCGGGTGTACACGAGCCTGCGTCATGTGTACGAGTTCAGGACCCGCGAGGGCCGGGTCGTGCGTTTCGAGGAGGAGGGCGGTCCGGGGACGACGCTCGAGGGCGACATCGTCACCGTCCACTACGCCGACGGCCCGGACGTCGTGGCGACGGCCCGCCCCGGCCGTGGCGGGCACGGGTGCGCCGCCTGCGCGGTGATCGCCATGGCCGGCGTGGTCGTGCTCGTCTGCGCGGTCTTCATGGTCGCCCTCACCGCGATGTCCTAGTAGGACTCCGTTAGGTTGCTCTGGCTCTTGGGTTCTGGCTGGTGGCCGGTGTTCTGGGCAGGGGGCGGTGGCAGGTGGTGCAGGTGCCGGTCCAGCAGTTCAGCAGGTCCTGGATGGTGTCGAGGATCTGGTAGAGGGTGAGTCCGGTGTATCGGCTTTTGGGGCCAGGCGCTGTTCGGTGAGGAAGGCGTGGGCGGCGGTGACGAGGGTGACGTGGTGGTGCCATCCGGTCCAGGAGCGTCCCTCGAAGTGGTCCAGGCCGAGGCCGTGTTTGAGTTCGCGGTAGTCGTGCTCGATGCGCCAGCGGATCTTCGCGAGGCGGACCATTTCGGCGAGGGAGAGGGTGTCGGGCAGGTTGGACAGCCAGTAGTCGGTGGGTGTTTCGGCGCTGGCGGGCCATTCGACCAGCAGTGTGACCTCGGGCAGGACGCCGTCCCAGCTGCCTGGGTCGGTGGCGGCGGCCTGGGCGAGGCGTCGGGATTTGACCCCGGCCGGCCGCACCCGCAGCGCCAGGAAGCGTGAGCGCATCGGTCCGCGGGAGCCTTCCCGCCAGGTCACCTCGGTGAACGCCCGCCGCCCCTGGCCCGCCACCAGCGCGGCCACCGGGGACGGCTTGTCGCGGTAGCGGGGCTGCGGCTTGCGGCCGGTGCCCGACCACGCGGGGGCCGTGGGCAGCACATCATGCGGGTGGACGGTCACATCCGAGCGGATCGCCACCACGTAGTCGATGCTGCGCTGTTCCAGTCCGTCGCGGAAGTCGGCGTTCTGCCCGTAGCCGGCGTCGGCCACCACCACCGGAGGCACCAGGCCCCATCCGGCCAGCTCATCGATGGTGTCCAGAGCCAGGCGCCACTTCTCCCGGTGCCCGACCTCGTCGGGCATCCCGGTCTTGCACCGGCGGGCTGGATCGTCCGCCCACTCCTTAGGCACGAACAGGCGCCACTGCAGCGGACAGGACGCGGCATCGGTGACCGCGTGCACGCTCACCGCGACCTGGCAGTTGGCCTGCTTGCCCAAGGCTCCGCAGTACTGGTGGGCGACCGCCACCGACATCTTCCCGTCCTTGGGGAACGACACGTCATCGACCGCCCAGGCATCCGGGCCGACCCGGGACACCATCCGCTGCGCGATTCGCCGCCGTACTGGCAGCGGATCCCACGTCGACTGGTTCACGAACTGCTGCAGGTTCTGCTCGTTGCCGTCCGGCAACCGCTCCGCCATGGCCTGAACGGACTTGCGGCGGCCATCCAGCATCAGTCCCCGCAGATAGCAGTCGCTCTTGGCCCGCTGATCCTTCCGTGGCACCGAGGCGAACACATCAGCCACGAATAACGCCAACGTCGCCCGAGCCCGGCCCACTTCATGTGCGTCCACACCCTCAGCGTTCCCTCAAACAGGACCGACAGACAGACGTAACGGAGTCCTACTAGGACCCTCCACATCTGACGGTACGTCAACTACCGTACGCCTCCATGGACTCCAGGAGGCGTACGGTCGCGGAGCTCGTCGCCGGACGGTGGGGCGACCACCGGCCCGGGCTGTGGTTCGAGGGGCGCTCGCTCACCCACCACGAGGTGGCGGCGGGCGCAGCCGCCCGGGCGGCACTGCTCACCGACCTGCTGCCGGGCGCCGGGGCCCACATCGGTCTGCTGCTCGACAACACACCCGAGTACCCCCTGTGGTTGAGCGCCGCCGCCCTCGCCCGCGTGGCCGTCGCCGGGGTCAACCCCACCCGCCGGGGCCCCGAACTGGCCCGCGACATCCTGCACACCGAATGCCGTGTGCTGATCACCGAGGCGGCCCACCTGCCGTTGCTGCGCGGCCTCGACCTCCCCGGCGTCCGCCTGCTGGTGACCGGCACCGAGGAGTACGACACCCTGCTCGCGCCCTACGCCGGCGCCGAACCGGACGCCTCCCGCGCCGCCCCCGACGACCGGCTGCTCCTCTACTTCACCTCCGGCTCGACCGGCGCCCCCAAGGCCGCGCTCTGCTCCCAGGGCCGGCTGGCCGCCGCCGGGCGCTCACTGGCCGACCAGTTCCGGCTGGGCCCCGACGGCGTGCACTACGTCTGCATGCCGATGTTCCACGGCAACGCGGTGATCGCCGACTGGGCGCCCGCGCTGGCGAGCGGGGCCGGGGTCGCGCTCCGGCGGCGGTTCTCGGCCTCGGGGTTCCTGGCGGACGTGCGCGCGTACGGGGCGACGTACTTCACCTATGTCGGCCGGGCGATCCAGTACGTCCTGGCCACGGAGGCGCGTGAGGACGACCGGGACAACCCGCTGCGGCTCGGCTTCGGCACGGAGGCGGGGGCGGTGGACGCGGCGGCCTTCGAGCGGCGGTTCGGGGTGCGGCTGGTGGAGGGGTACGGGTCCTCCGAGGGTGGCGCGGCGATCCAGTGGGCGCCGGGGACTCCGGAGGGCGCGGTCGGTCGGGCGGGGCCCGGGCTCGTCGTACTCGATCAGGAGACGGGTCAGGAGTGTCCGCCCGCGCGTTTCGACGCGGCCGGGCGGCTGCTGAACGGGGACGAGGCGATAGGGGAGCTGGTGAACAGGGCCCCGAACCCCTTCGAGGGGTACTGGCGCAACCCCGAGGCGGAGGCCGAGCGGCGCCGGGACGGCTGGTACTGGACCGGTGACCTCTTCTACCGGGACGCCGGCGGCCACCTCTACTTCGCCGGCCGTACCGACGACCGGCTCCGCGTCGACAGCGAGAACCTGGCCGCGGCGATGATCGAGAACATCCTCGCGCGCTACGAGGGGGCGGTGGCCGTCGCCGTGTACGCGGTGCCGGATCCGGTGACCGGGGACCAGGTGATGGCGACGATCGCGGGGACCTTCGACCCGGAGACCTTCGCCGACTTCCTCGCCGCCCAGCCCGACCTCGGCACGAAGATGTCACCCCGGTTCGTGAGGGTGGTGGACCGGATGCCGGTCACGGCGACGAACAAGATCCAGCGGGCCCGGCTCAGAAAGGAGGGCGTGCGGTGCGCGGACCCGGTGTGGTGGCGGCCACCGGGGGAGAAGACGTACCGCAGGCTGGGTCGGGAGGCCACCGAGGACCCCCTCGCTCCCCACCAGGGCCAGCGACTTGACCCCCGAACCTGCTGATGCTGCGAGCTCAGGGGACAACCCCGACCACTACCCGGAAACGCCGAAGGGCCCCTCGCTCCCACGAGAGGCCCTTCACCGGTGCGCCGCCAGGGACTCGAACCCCGGACCCGCTGATTAAGAGTCAGCTGCTCTAACCAACTGAGCTAGCGGCGCATGACTCTCGCCCTCCGCCTTCGGCGGCTGGCGACAGAGAAAATACTACCCGGTCGGAGGGGGTGCTTCTGACCACGGGCGAGTGAGCCGGCCCAGGGCGCGGGGCGGTGTCGATGTACGGCTCCGCCGCGCGGGCGCGACCAGCCCCCACGGCCCCGCAGCCGACCGACGACCTTCCGCCCCGCTCCTAGATCGCCAGGGACAGCAGTACCGGCGCCGCCCCCCGGTTCAGCCGGTCGGTCGCCTGGCGCAGCCGATGCGCCTGCTCGACCGGCAGCGACAGCGCGAGGCATCCCACCAGCGACCCCGCCGTGATCGGTACCGCCGCGCACACCGTGCCCACCGCGTACTCCTGGAGGTCGAGGTGGGGGACCGTCGGCGGCTGGGTCTCCAGGCGGGAGAGCAGCAGTTTGTCGTTGGTGATGGTCCGCGAGGTGAGGCGGGTCATGCGGTGCCGGGAGAGATGGTCGCGGCGGCCGTTGTGGTCGAGCTGGCTGAGCAGGCTCTTGCCGAGCGCGGTGGCGTGCGCGGAAGAGCGGAAGTCCACCCACTCGTGGACCGCCGGGGTCGCGGGACCGTCGGCGTACTGGGCGATGGTGACCTCGCCGTCGACGTACCGGCTGATGTAGACGGCCGCGCCGATCGAGTCGCGCAGTTCGTCGAGGGTGCGCTGGAGCTTGTCGCGCAGCGCCTCGTCACGGTCGTGCGCGGAGGTCAGCCTGGTCAGGGCGTCCCCCGTCACATACGCGCCGTCGGCGACCTGCTCGACATACCCCTCGCGGCGCAGCATCCTCAGGAGCGCGGTCAGTCGCTCCGGGTCGAGGCCGGTGGTGCTGGTGAGTTCGGCGTCGGTGACTCCGGCGGTGTGCCGCGCCACGGTCTCCAGGACGCGCAGTGCGTCCTGGGCGGAGTGGTACGGCGCGGTCGGCTCGTGCTTCAGCGCCACGGTGTTCCCCCTGCGCTCGCTCGGTCGCACTACTACTGGGCCGTAATCCAGACAGCGATCCCCTCCACGATAACCGGCAAAAGGCTTGTAGTGAGCGGCTGTTGACGAGATTCCGTCCCCGGGCCGGCCCCTCTCAGCAGGGGCGCCGACACTCTGGCATATGCCAGAGACATGACCCGGGTCCGGGACCTCGGAGATTGAACACTGTTCACTTCTTGTGGTCAGAGAACCGCGCTCAGAAATTCCCGGGTGCGGTCCTGCTCGGGGTCGCTGAAGATCTTCTCCGGCGGGCCCGACTCGATGATGCGGCCGGAGTCGAACATCAGGACCTGGTCGGAGATGTCCCGGGCGAAGTTCATCTCGTGGGTCACACAGAGCATCGTGATGTCGGTGGTGCGGGCGATGTCCCGCAGCACGTCGAGGACGCCGGCGACCAGCTCCGGGTCGAGCGCGGAGGTCACCTCGTCGAGCAGCAGCACCCGCGGCCGCATGGCCAGCGCCCGCGCGATCGCCACCCGCTGCTGCTGCCCGCCGGACAGCTGGGTCGGCCGGGCGTCGGCCTTGTCGGCCAGTCCCACCAGGTCGAGCAGCTCACGCGCGCGTGCCTCCGCCTCGTCCTTGGACATGCCGAGCACGGTGACGGGCGCCTCGGTGATGTTGCGCAGCACCGTCATGTTCGGGAACAGGTTGAACTGCTGGAAGACCATCCCGATCTTCTTGCGCACCTCGCGCAGCTGCTTCTCCGGCGCTGGGAACAGCTTCTCGCCGTCGACGGTGACCGTGCCCTCGTCGGGCTCGGTCAGCGTCATCAGCATCCGCAGGATCGTGGTCTTGCCGGACCCGGAGGGGCCGATCAGCGTCACGTGCTTGCCGGAGTCGACGGAGAAGTTCAGCCGGTCCAGGACCGTGTTCGACCCGAACCTCTTGGTCACGTCCTCGAAGCGGATCAGCTCGCTGCCGTCCACCGGCGGGTTGGTGTTCGCGTCGGGTTCCTTCATGAGAGGGGTGTCAGCGGACAAGACGTCGCTCCAGGGATCGCAGGAGAAGGGAGGCCAGATAGGAGATGACGATGAAGGCCACGCCGATCACGGTCAGCGGCTCGGTGAACTGGAAGTGCTCCTGGGCGAACAGCCGCGCCTGGCCGAGCATCTCCAGCACCGTGATGACCATCAGCATCGGTGTGTCCTTGAGCATCGAGATCACGTAGTTGCCGAGGGCCGGCACGACCCGGCGGATCGCCTGCGGCAGGATCACCACCTGCCAGGTCCGCACCCGCGGCAGGTTCAGCGCCGTCGCCGCCTCCCACTGGCCGGCCGGCACCGCCTCGATACCGGCCCGGTAGACCTGCATGGTGTACGTCGAGTAGTGCAGGCCGATGCCGATGACACCGGTGGCCAGCGCCGAGAGGGTCACGCCCCACTCGGGCAGCACATAGAAGAGGAAGAACAGCTGGACCAGCAGCGGGGTGTTGCGCACGAACTCCGTGACCACCCCGACCGGCCAGCGCACGAACCGCGAGGGCGCGCGCATCAGCAGCGCCCAGACCAGCCCGAGGACGAAGGAGATCAGCGAGCCGAGCGCGAGGGCCTGCAGGGTGACCAGCAGACCGTCCCAGAACTGCGGCATGAAGTCGCTCACGGCACTCCAGTCCCATGTCATCCGACACCACCTCCGACGGGCTGGGGCACCTTGACCTCACGCGTGGGTTCCTTGCCGACCCCCGCCTTGAGCTTCTTCTCGAGCCCGCGCATCAACCGGGTGAGCAGGAACGCGATCACGAAGTAGATGAGCAGCAGATACGTGTAGATCCCGGCGCTCTCCTGGAGCGCGAGCCGCACCAGGTTGCCGCTGAACGCCAGATCGCCCATGCCCATCACGGACACCAGCGCGGTGCCCTTGAGCAGTTCGATCAGCAGGTTGGAGAACGGCGGGATCATCTCCGGCACCGCCTGCGGCAGCAGGATCAGCCTGAGCCGCTGCCAGGGCGTGAAGCTCAGCGCGATCCCGCCCTCCTGCTGGGCCGGGTCGACCGCCTTGAGCGCCCCGCGCACGATCTCGGAGCCGTACGCCCCGTAGGTCAGTCCGAGTGCGAGCGTGCCCGCCCACATCGGCACCAGCTGCCAGCCGAAGGCCGGGGGCAGCACGAAGAACACCCAGAAGATCATCACCAGCGCCGAGGTCCCGCGGAACACCTCGGTGTAGAAGCCCGCGAGGAAGCGGACGATCCACAGCCGGTGGGTGCGCGCGACGCCGACCACGAAGGACACCGCGGCGGCGAGCAGTGAGCTGAGGACCAGCAGCTGGACGGTCGTCCAGATGCCCTTGAGGACCAGTTCCCAGAGTCCGGTTGTCATCCGCCGCAGAGCTCCTTCGCGGTCAGGTCCGTCATCTCGGCCTGCGTGAACCCGAAGGGCTTGAGGACCCGGAGCAGTTCCCCGCTCTTCTTCAGCTTCCGCAGCTCCGCGTTGAAGGCGTCCCGCAGCTTCGTCTCGGTCCGGCGGAACGCGAAGGCGCCGCCGTCGGTGTGCGGCTTGCCGCCCACGATCGGGGTGAAGGCCTTCGTGGCCTCCGCCTTGGCCGACTTCTTCACCACCTCACGGGTGGTCAGCGCGGTCCCGGCGAACACGTCGACGCGCCCCGCCTCCACCGCGTTCAGCCCCGCGACCTGGTCGGGGACGATCAGGATGTCGCTCTCCTTGTATCCCGCCTCGACGGCGTACCCGATCTCCGCGTAGCCGGTCCCGGTGGCGAACTTCGCCTTCTTCTCGACGACGTCCTTGTAGTTGTGAAGACCTTTTGGATTTCCCTTGCGCACGATGAAGGAATCGAGCATCTGGTAGTCGGGATCGGCGAAGATCACCTGTTCGCAGCGTTCCGGGGTGACATACATCCCGGCCGCCACGACATCGAACTGCTGAGAATTCAGCCCGGGAATGAGCGAGCCGAACTCGGTGGGCACGGGCTGCACCCGGTCCACGCCGAGCCGCTTGAATATGACCTTCGCGAGTTCCGGCGCCTCGCCGGTCAGATCGCCGTTCTTGTCGATGTAACCGAAGGGGATCTCACCCGCGATTCCCAGCCGTACGACACCTGCCGCCCGCAGCCGGTCGAGCAGTTCACCGCCGCCTGTGGTCGAGGCGGTGGCCACGCGTGAGCAGCCCGCGGCGCCCAGGGCACCGAGCGCCGCCACCCCCGCGAGCAGCGATCGGCGGGTGGTCCCGGATATGTGTTCGCCATGTTCCAGTGGTGGAGCCATGGCGGCGCGGCTACCCGACCGAATGCGGTTTATGCGGATCGATTTGAGCCCCGTTTCGCGCCGAGGCCCTCTTGACCGGCGGGGGACCATGGAGTGCATGGCTGACCGCTACATCGAAGTCTCGCTGGTCAAGCGCGGGATCACCGCCAGGGCAAAGCTCCTGGACGACCGGGCGCCGATCACCTGTGCGGCGGTATGGGACGCCCTCCCGCTCGCCGGTGACGTCTATCACGCGAAGTACGCACGCAACGAGATCTACGCCCTCTTCCCGCCTTTCGCGGAAACAGAGCCGCCCCTGGAAAATCCGACAGTCACCCCGATTCCCGGAGATCTCTGCTATTTCTCCTTCGCGGGCACCGAGCTCGGCACGAAGTCCTACGGCTACGACCGCGAGGTCCGCGCGGGCACGACCGTCGTCGACCTGGCCCTGTTCTACGAACGCAACAACCTGCTCCTGAACGCCGACGTGGGCTGGGTGCCGGGGATCGTGTGGGGCCAGGTGGTGGAGGGGCTGGACGCCCTGGCCGAGGGCTGCAACGACCTCTGGCGCTCGGGCGCCCTCGGCGAGAGCCTGCGCTTCAGCCGGGCCCAGGGCCTGTCGTTCGGATCAGGCCGGCTGTGAGGTGCGGTGCTTTTCAGCCGACCCGAGCGGGGTCTGGTGCGTGCAGCTGCAAGGCGGAGGAGGGAGTCGACGCAATGGTGTCCCCCCGGTCGAGCAAAGCCGAGAGTGGGGAGTCGGCGACCGACGACAACGCCGCTGGGGGTCCCCCACGCCTTTTGGGCAGTGGGGGAGGGCGTGCCAGCCCCCGCGACGCCGGGATGATCCAAACGACAGGCCCTAGCTCACCCCGCGTGGGCCGGGGAGGGCGGCCGGAGGCCCGCGGCGCCTGCCTCGTACAGGGCGTGGGCCGCACGCAGCACCAGGTCGTCCCGGTGCCGGGCCGCCACGATCTGGAGTCCCACCGGCAGCCCGTCGCCGTCCGTGCCGACGGGCACGCTCGCCGCCGGCTGCTGCGTCATGTTGAAGGGATACGTGAACGGCGTCCACCCCGTCCACCGGTGATGCCCCGAGCCCTTCGGGACCTCCGTGCCCGCCTCGAACGCGGTGATCGGCAGGGCCGGGGTGACCAGCAGGTCGTAGGAGTCGTGGAAACGGCCCATCCGGCGCCCGAGTTCCATCCGGACGTCCACCGCGGCCAGGTAGTCGAGCGCGCTCATGCGGGCACCGAGGGCGCGGATCTCCCGCAGCCCCGGGTCCAGCAACTCCCGCTGGTGGGGCCCAAGATGCTGGGTCACCCGGGCCGCCCCGCTGAACCACAGGGTGTGGAAGGCGTCCACCGGGTCGGTGAGGTCGGGGTCGGCCTCGGTGACGTAGGCGCCGAGTCCGGCCAGGCGCTCCACGGCACGGCGGACCGCCGCCGCGACCCCGGGCTGTACCGCCACCTGGCCGCCGAGGGACGGCGAGAACGCGACCCGCAGCCCCCGCACCCCGCTGGACAGGACCGCCGAGTACGGGCCGGCCGCCGGCCCCAGCGCGGACCAGTCGCGGGAGTCCGGCACGCCGATGACGTCGAGCAGCAGCGCCGCGTCGGCCGCGTCACGGGTCATCGGGCCGACATGGGCCAGGGTGCCGAAGGCGCTCGCCGGGTAGAGCGGCACGCGGCCGTACGTCGGTTTCAGGGCGAAGATCCCGCAGAACGCGGCCGGGATACGGACACTGCCCCCGCCGTCCGTGCCGAGCGCGAGCGCCCCCGCGCCGAGCGCCACGGCCGCCGCGGCACCCCCGCTGGAGCCGCCCGCGGTGCGCGTCGGGTCGTACGGATTGCGGGTCACGCCCGACAGCGGTGAGTCCGTGACGCCCTTCCAGCCGAACTCGGGGGTGGTCGTCTTGCCGAGGAACACGGCCCCCTGCTCGCGCAGTCGGGCCACGGACGGGGCGTCCTCGTCCCAAGTGCCGCTCTCGGCAATCGTCTTGGAGCCCTTCAGTGTCGGGGCGCCGCGCGTCAGCAGGATGTCCTTCACCGTGACCGGAACGCCGTCCACCGCGCCGGACGGCTCCCCGCGTCGCCAGCGGTCGGCCGACGCGCTCGCCTGCGCCAGGGCCTCCTCGCCGGTCAGGCGCACGAAGGCGTTCACCTCCGGCTGGATCCGCTCGGCCCGCTCAAGAGCCGCCCGGGTCGCCTCCACGGGGCTGAACTCGCCCTTGCGGTAGCCCTCGACGAGTTGTACGGCGGTCAGTTCGGTGAGGTCCCGCATATGTGCCCCTCCGTCGACGTTCAGTGCCCTGGTACGTACCCGCGTTGCTTGTCGACCACGTTCGTCAGTGATCTGCCCGCCGCCCAGCGCTCGTACATCTCCACGAACTGCGTGCCGAGTTCATCGCGCCAGCCGACGGTGTCCCCGCTCATGTGCGGGGACACGATCAGACCCGGGACCTGCCACAACGGGCTCTGGGACGGCAGCGGTTCGGTGTCGAACACGTCCAGGGCGGCACCGGCGATCCACCGCTTGGACACCGCCTCCACCAGCGCGTCCTCGACGACCAGCTGACCGCGGCCGATGTTGATGAACCGGGCGGAGGGCTGCATCATCCCGAAACGGCGGGCGTCGAACATGCCGTGGGTCTCCGCGGTGAGCGGGGCGGCCGCGATCACCCAGTCCGCCCGGGCCATCAGCCGGTCGAGGTCGTCGGGGCCGTGGATCCCGGTGCGCGGGCGGCGGCCGACCAGGGCGGTGACGATGCCGAGCGCCTTGAGGGTGCTCACGATCGCCCGCCCGATGGGCCCGGAACCGACCACGCACGCGCGTGTGCCGGCCACCCGCTGGGACTCCCGGTGCCGCCACGTGCCCTCCCGCTGCAGCTCCAGCGTCCGGGGCAGGTCCTTGGCCATCGTCAGGACCAGCGCGGCGACGTACTCGGCGATCGGCTGGTCGAAGACACCGCGCGCGTTGGTCACCCTCGTGTCGGAGGCGACGAGTTCGGGACACATCAGGTGGTCCACGCCCGCGCTCGCCGTGTGCACCCAGCGCGGCCGCGGACCCTCGCCCGGCCACGCGTCCCGCACCGCGGTCGAGGTGAAGTCCCAGACCAGCAGCACGTCGGCGGACGGCAGCCGCTCGGCCAGCGTGTTCTCGTCCGTGTGCACGATCCGGGCCCGGCCGGTGAGTCTCCCGAGGCGCGGCAGGGGGTCGGCGTCAAGGACCAGAAGGGTGGGGACGGACATCGGAGGCACCGTTTCTACGGATTGTCGCGGCGGCTGCCAGGCGTCTGACATGGGAGGAGACAACCGTGTCGACACCGGTGTTTACGTGTGCGTGACATGGGCGGATTGACCACGCTCGCACCCGAACCTACCTTCGTCAACACGGGCGTTGTGCACGCTCCGCTGCTCCTCCGTCTCTCACCGTGAGGCCGGTCTTCGCCATGGACGTTTCCTTTCTGGGTGGTCCGCGCCCTCAGCGCGGTGTCGGTGTCGTCGCCCCCTTCGACTTCGCGCTCGACCGCGAGCTGTGGCGCTGGGTCCCCGACGAGATCTCGCTCCATCTGACCCGCACCCCGTACGTCCCCGTCGAGGTCAGCCTCGACCTGGCCCGGCTGGTCAGCGAGCACGAGACCCTGCACGAGGCCGTGCGCACGCTCAACGCCATCGCCCCCGAGGTCGTCGCCTACGCCTGCACCTCGGGCAGCTTCGTCGGCGGGATCGCCGGGGAACGCGCCATGTGCGCGGCCATGACCAGGGCGGGCGCGGTCCCCTCCCTGACCACGTCCGGCGCCCTCCTGGACGCCCTCACCGAGCTCGGCGTGCGCCGGGTGGCCCTGGTGACGCCGTACACGGTGTCGGTGACCAGGTCCCTCGAGGAGTACGTCGCCGAGGCCGGCGTCGCCGTCACCGGGTGCGCCTACATGGACCTGACCCGTCACATCTGGAAGGTGCCCTACCGCCGGGTCTCCGAGATGGCCCACAAGGCCGTACGGGCCGACGCCCAGGCGCTGTTCATCAGCTGCACCAACCTGCCCACGTACGACGTCATCCCGCAACTGGAGGCGGAACTGCGCATACCGGTGATCTCGGCCAACCAGGTGACCATGTGGGCGGCGTTGCGCCGACTGGGTACCCGAGCCGTGGGACCGTACCAGGCGCTGATCGACCCGGCGGCGAGGTCCGGTCCCGTGCGCCCGGAGATTCCGGGTCTGCCGGAAGTCCGGGAACTGCCGGACGGAGAACAGCAGCAGGAAGGCTGGACATGACCGCACTCGGATTCCTCTACCCGGGCCACTCCGCCGAGGACGACTATCCGCGCATCGAACAGCTCCTGGGCAGCGACATCCGCCTGGACGTGGTCCACACCGACATCGGCACGGACGCCCACCGCGTGGACGCCCTCCTGGAGATGGGCTCCGCCGAGCGGCTCGCCGCGGGCGTCGAGGAGCTGCGCATGTCGGGCGCCGAGTCCGTCGTCTGGGCCTGCACCAGCGGCAGCTTCGTCCACGGCTGGGAGGGCGCCCAGGAGCAGGTCCGCACCCTCGCCCGTACGGCCGGCATGCCCGCGTCCTCGACGTCCTTCGCCTTCGTGCACGCGGCGAAGGAGATCGGCGCCGGGCGGGTGGCGGTCGCGGCGACCTACCCGGACGACGTGGCGGCCCTGTTCGCTCAGTTCCTGCGCGCGGGCGGGGTCGAGGCCGTCCAGGTCCGCGGCGCCGGGATCATCACCGCCGCGGAGGTCGGCACCTGGGGCGAGGAGGAGGTCTTCGCGCTGGCCCGGGAGGCCGACTCGCCGGACGCCGAGGCGGTGCTCCTTCCGGACACGGCCCTCCACACGGCCTCCCACATCCCGGCCCTGGAGAAGGAGCTCGGCAAACCGGTTCTCACCGCGAACCAGGTCACCGTCTGGGAGGCCCTGAGGCTGACGGACCGCCGGGTGAACGCGCCGGCGATGGGGGCACTGTTCACCAGGGAGCCGATCGTCCAGGTCTGACGCGGGGTGGCTTCAGGCGCTCACCGTCGACGCTCCCGCGGGGGCGCCGGTGGTGAGCGCCGCGCGCATGGGACGCCGTCGGCGGTGCTGGCGGTTGGCGTAGCTCCTCGGGCGCGGTCGGGACCTGACCGCGGCTTCCGGTCCAGCTGGACGAGACCGTCCACCGAGCCTCCGGCGGCCCGCTTCTCCTTACGCTCCCCTCACAGCCGGTCCCGGCGGCGGACCGCACGCAACCGCATCGTCAGACCGACCGCCAGCAGCACCAGGGACACCGCGCTGTAGGCCCACGAGCCGGTGCCGCGCACGGCGTCGACGGCGGCCAGGATCACCCACAGGGCGGCGACGACGCTCAGCGCGGTCCACGCGATGTCGGCGATCCGGATGGACAGCTGGGCGCGCTGTCTGGTGCCGGGTTCGAGCGGTCCGAGGTCCGACGGCCGCGACGTGTTCTCCCGCGTCATGGGCGATCCCTCCGTTTTGTGGGGTTGTGCGCTCCGGGTACCCAGGGGCTTCTGCGACAAGCGGTCAAGTGCCGTACGGGATACGGAAGATGGGACTCCAGGGAGACGTGCGACCGTGCCCGGGAATAACCGGGGACACTCTCCTGTTGTCGCCAGGACGACAGCGCACGGCTCATGAGCAGGAGGCACCCCACCGTGGCGGAAGACGAGATCCGAGGTACTGCACAGGGCACCGCCCCCGTACCTCTCTCGGTACTCGACCTGGTCACCGTCGGCGCCGGACGCACGGCCTCCGACGCCCTGCGCACCAGCGTCGCCATCGCCAAGCTCACCGAGTCCCGCGGCTTCCACCGCTACTGGATCGCCGAGCACCACTCCATGCCGGGCGTGGCGTCCTCCTCGCCCGCGGTGATCCTCGCCCACCTCGCCGCCCACACCACCCGCATCCGGCTCGGCTCGGGCGGCGTCATGCTCCCCAACCACGCCCCGCTGGTGATCGCGGAGCAGTTCGGCACGCTGGAGGCGATGGCCCCGGGCCGCGTCGACCTGGGCCTCGGCCGGGCCCCGGGCACGGACGGCGCCACCGCCGCCGCCCTGCGCCGCAGCGACCGGCTGCGGGAGGGCGCCGACGACTTCCCCGAGCAGCTCATGGAGCTCACCCGCTTCCTGGACGACGACTTCCCGGACGGCCACCCCTACCGCCGTATCCACGCGGTCCCGGGCCCCGTCCAGGCGACCTCGCCCGGCGGCGTCCAGTCCCCGCACCGCCCGCCGGTCTGGCTGCTCGGCTCCTCCGGCTTCAGCGCCCAGCTGGCCGGCTCCCTCGGCCTGCCCTTCGCCTTCGCGCACCACTTCTCGGCGCAGAACACCATCCCGGCCCTGGACCTGTACCGCGAGTCCTTCCGGCCCTCCGCGGTCCTCGACGAGCCCTACGCCCTCATCGGCGTCTCCGCCCTCGCCACCGACGACGAGAGGGAGGCCCGCCGCCAGGTCCGCGCCGCCGCGCTCAACATGATCCGGCTGCGCACCGGCCGCCCCGGTCTGGTCCCCACCCCGGAGGAGGCGGAGGCCTACGAGTTCAGCCCGATGGAGGAGGAGTTCGCCAACTCCTGGAACGCCAACGTCGTCCACGGCACCGCCGACGAGGTCCGCTCAGGACTCGACGACCTCCACAAGCGCACCGGCGCCGACGAGCTGATGCTCACAGGCAACGCGCACAGTGGTGACGTACGCCTGCGTTCGTACGAACTGATCGCGGACGCCTACGGGTTGCCGACGGCCTGACGGTCAGACCTGGACGCCCATCAGCCCGGAGATACGATCCGGCGACACCGGCCGCGAGTACAGCCAGCCCTGGCCGGTGTCGCAGCCGATGCGGCGCAGGCGGCTGGCCTGGGCCGAGGTCTCGACGCACTCCGCGGTGACGGTGAGGCCGAGGCGGTGGGCCAGCTGGATCATCGCCTCGACGACGACCTCGTCGGCCGGGTTCGGGGCGACGCCCTCGCCCTCGTACTGGAATCCGCGCACGAACGAGCCGTCCAGTTTCAGGACGGAGACCGGGAGACGGCTGAGGTAGGCGAGGTTCGAGTAACCCGTGCCGAAGTCGTCGATCGCGATGCCGACGCCCATGTCGCTCAGCGCCTGGAGGGCCTGGAGCGGGCGGCCCGCCGAGCCCATCACCGCGGACTCGGTGAGTTCGAGCTGGAGCAGATGCGGGGCCAGGCCGGTCTCCGCGAGGGTCTGCGCCACGTCCGCGACCAGGTCGGAGTCCCAGACCTGACGGACCGCCACATTGACGCTGACGAAGATCGGCGGCTCGTCGGGGTGGTCCAGCTGCCACTTCCGGGCCTGCCGGCACGCGGTGGCGAGGATCCAGCGGCCGAGCGGGACGATCGAGCCGTCCTCCTCGGCCAGTGCGATGAACCGATTCGGCGTCAGCAGCCCGAACTGCGGATGGATCCAGCGCACCAGCGCCTCGACCCCGCGCAGCCGGCCGTCCTCCATGCTCACCAGCGGCTGGTACTCCAGCTTGAACTCACCGCGCTCGATGGCCGGGCGCAGCGTGGAGGCGAGGGCCTGGCGGGTCATGCGGTGGGCGTTGCGCTCGGGGTCGAACAGGGTCCAGCGGTCCCGGCCGTCGGCCTTGGCCCAGTACAGCGTGGTGTCGGCGGCCTGCATCAGCCCGGTCGCCGAGGTGCCCTGCGCCTGCCGTTCGACGACCCCGATCGACGCCGACACCGACATCCGGTGACCGGACAGGTCGAAGGGCGCCTGGATCGCCTTCAGCAGCGACTCGGCGAGGTCGGCGAGCTGCTCCGTACCGGTGGAGTCCTCGACGAGCAGCGCGAACTCGTCGCCGCCCAGCCGCGCCACCAGGGGGGCGGTCGCGCGGCCCTGGCCCGCCTCGTCCGCGCAGCGCGTCAGGCGCTCGGCCACGGCGGCGAGCAGCCGGTCGCCGACCCGGTGGCCGAGGGTGTCGTTGACGGCCTGGAACCCGTCGAGATCCAGGTAGCACAGCCCGATCCGGCCCGTGCCGCCCTGCTCGTACGACTCCGGCTCCAGCGCGGCCGTCAGCCGCTCGAAGAACAGCGTGCGGTTGGGCAGCCGGGTCACCGGGTCGTGCATCTGCAAGTGGCGCAGCCGGGCCTGGAGTTCACGGCGGGCGGTGATGTCGGCGACGGAGAGCAGGACACCGGGGGAGCCGTGCGCGTCCGCGGCCAGCGGCGTTACCGTGATCTGCGCCCACATGGAGTGCCCGTCGGGATGCTTGAGCCGGCGCTTGCAGCGCAGCTTGGCCTGCCGGCCGCGCAGCACCTCGTGGTAGGCGTGCCGGGTGCGGGTGTCCGAGGCCAGGTCCACCAGGTCGGCGGCCGGGGTCCCGGTCAGCTCCTTCGGCGCGGCGCCGAGCAGCTCGCCGAAGGCGGGGTTGGCGTCGACGACCGTGCCCTCGCGGTCCACCACGGCCATGGCCAGCGGCGCTGCCGTGAAGGCCGCCCGATGCGACGGGGGATTGGTACGAACAGGTGTCGCGATATCACTCTCTGTAACGGCTGACCCGTCGAGGTCTGCCGCGGCCGTCGGCCCTTCGGACGTTCCGTTCACCGCTAGCTCCCGCAGTGCACTCGATCGCTGTCCGCGCAGGAAAGTGTGCCGATCATAGAGGCTGCCCCCAGACCCTTCCAGCCATTGCCCGGTCCAGGGGGCCGGCAACCCCCTCTGGCAGATCGTTTCTGCCCACGGCTGGAAGGGTTCTTCAGCCCTGGGACCGGTTGTGACGTTCCGTGAGTGATTCGGGGGTGTCGGCCGGTTCGGCAGGTCACGCGGACTCACTCGTCCGGTGCAGATAAACAGGGCGTATCCCCACAAACTCACACAGGCTGGGTGCGGTGTCCCGTGAACCGCTCCCGGAGGTCCCGTTGCCGTGCTCGATTCAGCGCACTCTTCCGCGCCCCCGACTGCGCAGCACCGCCGCCGTGTTCACCACCATGGCGGCCCTCGCCGCCACCTCCCTCGTCACCGGCCCCTCGGTCGCCGGACCCTTCTCCTCGGCGCCCTGCACCCTGGAACGCACCGAGGCCCACCACTCGGAGGGGCTGGACACCTGGAACGCCGCCTATCCGCGCCCGGCCCGCGCCCTCGACGCGGTGATGGTCTTCCTGTCCTTCCCGGACGCCCCGCCGATGACCACCCCGGCCCAGCTGACCGCCGATCACTTCCCAGCCACCACCCGCTTCTTCGAGCGCGCCTCCTACGGCCGCTTCACCCTGCGCCCGCACCCGCTGCGGCACTGGATCCGGATGCCGCGCCCGTCGACGGCGTACGCCATACAACGCGACTGGAGCGCCGCGGACCGGGGTGCCTATCTGCGTGATGCGCTCGCCGTGGCCGACCGGCAGGTCGACTTCTCGCGCTACGACGTCGTCTACTTCGTCGCCGATCCGGATGCGCCCGGCGTCGACTCGGACGCCACGAAGGTCGTCAACCTGGACGTGCCGCTGCGGGCCGACCACACGGACATCCGCCGGGTCGTCACGGTCTTCGAGAAGCATCCGCCGGACCGTCTGGTGCTGGCCCACGAGACCGGGCATGTCTTCGACCTGCCGGACCTGTACCACCGGCCGATGGACGGCAAGGGCGACTGGGACACCTACGTCGGCGACTGGGACCTGATGGGCAGCCAGTTCGGACTGGCCCCCGATCTGTTCGCCTGGCACAAGTGGAAGCTGGGCTGGCTCGAGCGGCGGCAGGTGGTGTGCGTACGGGGTCCGAAACCGGTGCGGCTGACGCTGGAGCCGGTGGCGGCCGGTCCCGGCCGGGCCGGGATCTTCGGGCTCGGACGCGGCACGAGACTCGCGGTCGTGCGCACCGGGGCGGACAGCGCGCTCGCCTTCGAGGCGCGCGGGGCGGTGGGCAACGACGCGGCGGTCTGCCGGCAGGGCGTGCTGGTCTACCGCGTCCACAGCGGCGCGGCGTCCGGCGGCGGCCCGATCCAGGTGATCGACGCCCACCCCCGCACCAAGGCCTGCTGGGCGAACTCCGTCTACCCACCGCTCGCGGACGCCCCCGTGGAGGCGGGCGAGAACTTCAGGGTGCCGGGGGAGGACGTACGGGTGAAGGTGACGGGCCGCACGACCACGGGAGCGTGGGATGTGGAGATCGCGGTCGGATAACCCAGGGACACGCCGAAGGCCCCCCGCTTGCACGGAGGGCCTTCGCTGTCTGTGCGCCGCCAGGGACTCGAACCCCGGACCCGCTGATGCTGTGTCTTCCCGGGGGCAACCCCCGGACCCCCGGCCTGCTGGTGTGGGCCGGAGCGACTCGTCTCAACGCCGAAGGCCCCCCGCTTGCACGGAGGGCCTTCGCTGTCTGTGCGCCGCCAGGGACTCGAACCCCGGACCCGCTGATTAAGAGTCAGCTGCTCTAACCAACTGAGCTAGCGGCGCCTGCTGACGTCGTAGACCTTAGCATCCTGATCGGCCGGGGGAAAAATCGATATCCGCACGGTGCTGCGGGCCGCGCGTACGGCCGCCCAGAGCAGGATTTCCGGGCCCGGCAGCCAGGGGTGACGGAGGTCGGGGGCGACCAGCCAGCGGGAGGCCGACGCGGATTTCGCGCCGCTGAGCGGGGCCGGGACGGTCACCGCGTCGCCGGTGCCGTGGCACAGCAGCGGCGGGATCGCGGCCGTACGGCCGAACTCCTCCCAGCGCAGCAGGGACGGCAGCCGCTGGGCCGTGCCCGGCGCCGCGAACAGCAGCATCCTGCCCCGGAGCGTCGCCACCGGCCCCGAACCGGGCCCCTCGTCCCACAGCCGGTCGAGCATCCGGCGCCCGAAGATCGCGGGGGCGCTGACCACGTCGAAGACGGTGCCGCAGGGCAGGACGACCGGGGCGGCGGGGCGCTCCTCCCAGAGCGACAGGGTGCTGCGCGGATACGTCCCTGCCGAGGCGAGCCAGGCGGCCCCGTCCGGGGTGACGCCGGAGACGTCGAAGCGGTCGGAGAAGGGTTCGTCGCGAGTGCTCATGCCGCATACATCTACCGGGCGTGAGCGGACGGTTCCCCAGGGTTGCGGGAAACCGGGACAGGAGCGGACGGCGAGGGGTATCTTGCCCGCCTGGCATATGCCAGAAAGATCTCCGGAGGCTCACACGGGGTCGGCGTGCCCCGCTCCGCCCTCCGCGCCGCGCAGCAGATCCCGGCCGAACTCGACCATCTTCTTCGCGTAGTCCTCGGTCCACTCGGCGCGCTCGGCGATGTCCGCCGTCGTGAGCCGGTCGAAGCGCCGGGGGTCGGCCAGCTGGGCCGCCGCCATCGCCTGGAACTCCACCGCGCGGTCCGCCGCCGCGCGAAAGGCGTGCGCCAGCTCGGTGGACCGGGTCAGCAGCGCGCGCGGGTCGTCGATCGACTCCAGGTCGAAGAAGTGCTCCGGGTCGTCGGCCACCTGTGTGGGCTCGAACAGCAGGGGCGCGGGGCGTAGCCGCGGCTCGTTCCGACGCGGCGTGGGCTCCGCCATGTCTTCGTCCTCCTCGTACCTCGTCCGTACCTCGGCCCGCCTGTGGAGGGCCACCGTCCATTGTCCCGCGCCCGTGCAAGAGGGCGGAGTGTCTGCGGCGGTACCAAGGTCTACGGCCCCCGCGCCGCTCCCGCTCACGGTCTCCAGGCGACGCGATGCTCCGCCAGCCGCGCGAGCACCGCGTGGTTCGCCTCCCAGCCGTCCGGGAACTTCACCAGGGTTCCCAGCTGGACCGGTTCCGTGGACGGGTAGTCGTCCAGGAGGTCGCTCACGCCCGCCCGGCACACCACGACGCACGCGTGGCGGTGGCGGGAGGCCAGGACGCACAGGCGGCCCGTCTCCAGATGGAAGGCGGTGGCGTCGGGGCGGCCGGAGAGCGGGTGCAGGACGACCGTGACGTCGTACTCGCGGCCCTGGAGACGGTTCGCCGTGTCGACGGTGACGTCCGCGACGCCGAGGTCGGCCAGCGCCGCGCGGACCGCCGCCGCCTGGTCCCGGTGCGCCGTGCCCACCGCGATCCGGTCGGCGGTCAGCGGCACCGGGTCCGACGAACGCTCCGACGTGGCCGCCCCGCCCCGGTCAAGGAGCCGCCGTACGACCGCCGCGACCGCCCGCACCGCCTCCGGGTCCGTGCGCGGGGTGTGCCGTGCGGGCAGCTCCAGCAGGCCCCAGCCGGACTCGGCCGCCGCGTCGATCACCCGGTCGGGGCCCGAGCCGTCCGAGGGCACCGCGAAGGCGAGCCGGCGGTCGTCGTGGCCGGTGCCGCTGCGGAAGGGCGTGTACGGGTAGAAGGCGTCCGAGACCAGCGGCGCGGCCGAGGCGGGGAGTCGCCAGGACACCGGCAGGCGGTGCTGGGGCAGTTCGGGGTTGTGGGCCAGCAGGGTGGTCACCGCCGAGGCCGAGGGGTCGTACGACAGCCCCGCCCACTGCTCACTGCCCACGATCGCGAACGGGTCCAGCTGTCCCGGGTCGCCCACGAACAGCGCCCGCTCGAACAGCCCCGCCACCGCCAGCAGCGAGTCCGAGCGCATCTGGTACGCCTCGTCCACGATCGCGTGCGCCCACGGCTCGTCGACCTTCACGTGCCCCCACTTGGCGGCCGTGGAGATCACGACGGGCAGCCCGGTCAGATCCCCCGCCTTCGCCGACTTGCGGACCTGGGGCAGGTCGTCCAGCGCCTTGTCGTACGGGTCGGCGTCACTGCTGTGCAGCCGCCCGACCGGCAGCTCGGGGCTCTTCTCGGCGAGCCTGAGGACGAGGTCGTCGACCTGGGCGTTGGTCTGCGCGATCACCATCAACGGGCGTCCCGCGTCGGCCAGTTCGAGGGCCGCGCGGACGACGAGGGTGGACTTGCCGGCGCCGGGCGGGGAGTCGACGACGACTCCGCGGTGGGTGCCGTGCAGGGTGTCGTGGAGGATCGCGGCGGTGGCCCGCGCGGCCTCGGCACCGGGGTCGAAGGCCCCCGGGCCCCTGGGGGCGTGGATGGTCACAGCACGTCCTCCGGGGTCAGGGGATCGGCGCTCTCCTGCACGGCCTCGCCGGGCGGCCCGCCGTGCGTCCAGGGCGTGTCCTCAGGGTCGGGCAGCTTCGCGCCGCCGCGCTGCTCGTGCTCGAAGAGCGTGAAGCACACCCGGTCGCCCTTCTCGGGCACGGACCCGGTCTCCGGCTCCTTGCCGCGGCCCATCTTGTCCAGGATCTTGAGGACGATCAGGGCGCCCCCCTCCTCGGACCCCACGAACTCGGCCGACTGGGGCTTGCCGCCCAGGGAGCGGTACACCTTGGCCCGCTCGCCCAGATGCGGCCGGTCGTCGGTCCGTACGGTCACCAGCGGGCGCGGGCTCGGCCGCTTGCCCTCGCTGTACGTCATCACGACGTCCGTGACCTCCCCGGCGAACGCCTCCCCGGACAGCCGCCTCCCCGCCATCACCAGCGGGTCGTCGAGCGCCTCCTGCGCCTCCAGGCGGGCCTGTTCGCGCTCGCGCGCGGCGAGCTTGTTGGCGGCGGTGACCGCGTCGTCGCGGCGCGGCTGCGGGGGCTCGCCCGCCACGACCCGGTCCCGGTGGCTGGTGAACGACCACCGGTCGCGCGTCCAGCGCTCCTCGACGTGCGCCCCCGCGGGCAGCGCCCGCAGCAGGTCCACGCCCCGCCACACCGCGTCCCAGGTGGGGCGGGTGTGGCTCGCGACGAGCGCGCGGATCTCCTGCTCGGCGGCGGTGAGCGCGCCGAGCCGGTCGTCGGCCTCCAGACCGTCCTCGGCGGCGGCGAGAGCGGTCCGCGCGCGGTCGTAGCGCTCCAGGGCGGGGGCGAGCAGCATGTTGTCGAACGCCGGGTCGGTGGCGGGTCCGGCGGGCGGGTGCAGCAGCAGGCCGCGGTCGTCCCGGGCGAGCTCGGCCTCCAGGGCGGCCTCGGCGCCCGAACGGCCCGCGGGCGGGTCGATCCAGGCGAGCAGCGCGCCCAGGTGCTGGTCCTCGAGGGTGGACTGGCCGGTGGACCAGTGCCGGGCCAACAGGTCCGTCATCGCCGGCAGCAGCGAGGAGCCCGGCACCCGGGCCCGCTCCCCGAAGTGGGTCAGCCACCGGCCCAGCAACGGCACCCGGGGCGGGGCCGGATACGGGGTCTCCGGATCCTGTTCCGCCGTACGCCGAAAGCGCATGGACCGCCCGAGCAGCCGTACGAGATCGACGCCCGCGCGGCTCGGCAGGATCAGCTGCGGGGCGTCCGCGCACAGCTCGACCTCGACCTTGACCCGCTTGCCGGTCTCCGGATCGGTCTCGTTGCGCTCGGCGGCCTCCACCGACTCGGCGTATCCGTCCACGTACGGCAGCACGATGTCCGCCAGCTCGGCCAGGAAAGCGAACCTCAGGTCCCGGTCGCGGGGCTGCGGTACGACCAGGAGGTGGGGCGCGTCCCGGTCGGTCCCCACGAGCGCGCCGAGCGGTGCACCGGCCTCGCCCGCGGTGGTGAGCGGGACGAGGACGAGGGGGTGCTCGGCCAGGTGCCGGTGACGGACGGTCGCGGCGGGCTGGGCGCGGCCGGTGCTCACCGCTTCCAGCCGGGCGAGGGTCGTGATCAGGGACACGTGGGCTCCTGGGGACGCGGGGCCGGGGCGAGGACACGAGGGCGCGCGGGACGGCTCGACGCCGTCGCGGCCGGGACCGTTGTCACCACGCGCCACCTCCCGCCGCGGCCGTGATCCCGTGGCCCTCCAGCGCCTCGGCGCGCAGCCGCGCCGCTCTCCGCAGCGCCGCCACCGCCGGGTCGTCGGGATCGCCGGCCTCACCGCGGGCCGCCGCCAGGACCTCGTCGACCGTGGTCAGGCCGCCCAGCTCGGCGCGGACCGAGCGGCCCAGGGAGGTCACCGCGCCGGCCGCGCGGGAGCGGTCCCGGCAGTGGAAGGCCAGTTCGCACGCGGACAGGCACTCGGGCGCGTAGGTCGCCGGGACCGACTCGACCGCGGCGGTCAGTTCGGCGGCGGGCAGGTCGGGGGCGAAGCAGGTGCCGTCGGGCAGGGCGTCGGCGATGTCCTGGATGCGGGTGAGACGCGCCAGCTGGCGGGCGGTGACCGCGCGCTGCTTGCGGATGTCGACGGCCGAGGCGGTGGGCAGGTTGGAGAAGTCCTTGGGGCAGACCAGCAGGACCCGGTGGCGGACCTTCGGGGCCGGTTCCAGGCGGGCGGCGACCTCCTCCAGCGCGAGGACGTACACCGCGGCTTGGCGGGCGGCCGCGCCCACCTTCGACGGGTCCGCCGAACCGTCCAGCATCGGGAAGGACTTGATCTCCACGACCGTCCAGCTGCCGTCCGGGTGCACCACCACCGCGTCCGGCTCCAGGAAGGCGGGGGAGCCGGCGACGTCGAGCGCGAGCATGGGGTGGTCGAGCAGCGTCCACCCCTGTGTCTCGGTGGCTTCACGCAGGGCGAGGGCCGTACGCGCGGTACGGCCCTCGGGTCCGATCGCGGTGAGGTCGGGAACCTGGGCGTCGGTGGGCGGTTCGGCGCTCCGGTCCAGCCGCTCATGCACCAGCCGGAGCAGCTCCGCGCCGCCGTCCGCCTTGACCTTCGCCTCGAAGGCGTTGCCGCGCGTCAGGGCGAACTGCGACTGCCCGAAGGCGGACGGCGAACCCAGCGCGCTCGCCAGCGCCGTCTTGTTCACCCCGGCGCCGTCGAGGATCGCGCGCCGCTTGCAGCCGGGGTTCGCGGCGAGGGCCGCCAGGGCGCGCGCGTCCAGTGCCTTGGCCGGTACCTCGGGCCCGCGCAGCTCAGCGAGCCGCTGCCGGAGCGCCGTCCCCCGCGTCCGTGGGAGCGGCACTCGGCTCGGCTCCGCTTCCGAAGCGTGACTCGCGCTGCCGTGGAATGTGCTCACCCGCGGAAGTCTGGCATCCGCCACTGACAATTGAGGGCTCTGTGTCCCGAGAGGCGACGGAGACGGTCGCTATCCGGGCGCGAAGGCCCGCCGTGGCCCGATCCGCGGCCCGGCTGACGTACGGGGCGAGCAGGAAGCCGAGCCCCATCACCGCCGCACCCGCGGCCGCGTCGAGGAAGTAGTGGTTCGCGGTGCCCATGACCACGATCGTGGTGATCAGCGGGTAGGCGACGGCCGCGGCCTTCGTCGTACGCGTCCTGCCGTGGCGCCACAGCATCACACCGCACCACAGCGCCCAGCCGACGTGCAGGCTCGGCATCGCCGCGTACTGGTTCGTCATGCCGCCCATGCCCCGGGGGGCGCTCGCCTCGCCGCCCCACCAGCCGTACGAGCTGTACTGGGCCATGGTGTCGACGAAGCCGTGGCTCGCCGAGAGGAGGCGGGGCGGGCAGGTCGGCAGCAGGGTGAAGCCGATCAGACCCATGAACGTGGACGTCATCAGCCAGGTGCGGGCTGCGCGGTAGTGCACGGCGCGGGAGCGGAAGAGCCAGATCAGCACGGCCGGTGTGACCAGGTAGTGCAACGAGGCGTACCAGAAGTCGGCCGGTACGCCGATCCAGGTCTGGCTGGTGAACAGCCGGTTGAGCGGGTGTTCGGCGTTGAGGTGCAGGACCTTCTCGACCTTGAGGATCGCCAGGCCGTGGTCGACCGCGCCCGTGACGTCACCCCTGGCCAGGAGCCGGCCGGCGCTGTAGCAGGCGTACACCAACAGGATCAGGGGCAGCTCGGTCCACCAGCGCAGCCGCGTGTCCGGGACTGCCTCGGTGCCTGGTGTCTCGGTCAGCGGCATCCGATCCTGTCCCCCTTCGTTTCGCGCGGCGTCCGGCGGTCCTGTCCGGTCGTGCCACTTTACGGCGTCGTGTGTGCGGGCCCTTGCGGAGTGCCCCCACGCAGCGCCTTCGGCCCTCAAAGACGCTGGGATCGCCCGTCGGGTTGCCCTCCCCCAGCGTGCGCGATGATGGAGAGGTTCCGCCTCCGCTTTCCCCGGAAAGGTTTCTCCATGGCACCGCGCATCCTGCTGGCCCGGCACGGACAGACCGAGTGGTCGCTGTCCGGCAAGCACACCGGCAGGACCGACGTGCCGCTCCTGGAGGA
The DNA here is from genome assembly GCF_040606035.1 of Streptomyces sp. NPDC005483. NCBI lineage: Bacteria > Bacillati > Actinomycetota > Actinomycetes > Kitasatosporales > Streptomycetaceae > Streptomyces > Streptomyces sp. NPDC005483. Next base: position 9,394 of record NZ_JBEXEA010000018.1, on the reverse strand, counting down.
GGGCCGGCGGGGCGCCAAGCTGCTCGGCGAGCGGCTGCGCCGGGCCCCGTACGACGACCTTCCCGGGGTGGAGATACGCACCAGCCCGCTGGCACGCGCGCGTGAGACCTGCGAACTCGCCGGGTTCGGTGAGCGGGCGGCCACCTGGGACACGCTCATGGAATGGGACTACGGCGCGTACGAGGGCATGACCCCGGAGGAGATCCACGCAGCGCGGCCGGGGTGGCTGATCTGGCGGGACGGGGTCCCCGAGGGGGAGTCCCTGCAGGAGATCACTTCTCGCGCGGACGAGGTGGTCACGTGGGCGCGCGCCGCGGACCGGGACGTGCTGGTGTTCGCCCACGGGCACATCCTGCGGTCCATCGGGGCGCGGTGGCTGGGGTTGCCGCTCGACTTCGCGGCGCGGGTGCGGCTGAATCCGACGTCCTTGTCCGTGCTGGGCTGGGCTTATGGGGAGCCGGCGATCGAGAGCTGGAACGACCTGGGGCATCTGGGGTAGTCGCTCGAGTAAGTGCAGTCAGCTCTTTCAGGGGCGCGGGGAACTGCGCGAACCCGCAGCCGACCGACTACGCGGTCCTCGGCATCGACGCATGGCGTTCCAGAAACGCCGACACCCCCGAAGCCCGCCGGTGGGGCAACAGCACCCTCGCCGTCGCCGCCAGCATCGTCTGGATGCGGGACGACTGGACCTCGCCCAGCAGCTCCAGCACCCGCAGCCCCGCCGCCGCGCCCTCGTCGGGGTGGCCGCCCCGGGCCAGGTCGTCGGCGAGTTCGGCCGTGTACAGCGCGATGTTGCGGGTGAAGTGCGGGTCCTGGAGATGCGCCGCGCGGCGCGCGTGCCGGGCGGCCCGGCGCCAGTCGCCCAGCGTGGACCAGCACTGCGCCTCCAGGCCCTCCAGTTCGGCCTCGCCGTAGAAGCTCATCCACTCGGGGTCGGCGTCCGAGAGCCCTCGCTCGAAGAAGGCCTGCGCGCGGGCGAGAGCCTGCTCGCACCCGGTGCGGTCGGCGAGTCCCGCCCAGCCGCCCGCCTCACGCAGCGCGAGCAGTGACATGAGCCGGGGCGAACCCAGGGGCCGGGCGACCCGCTGCGCGGCCTGCGCGGCCCGCACCGCCTCACGTGGCCGTCCCGCGTCGCGCGCGAGGAAGGCGGTGTTGCAGAAGGCGTGCGCCTCCAGGGCGTCGTCACCGGTCACCCGGGCCGTCGCGAGCGCCTCCGCGTAGTGCGAGCGGGCGTCGTCGAACCGTCCGGAGTCGTGCGCGAGCCAGCCCACCGAGATGGCGAGTTCACCCGCTCCCGAGTGCAGCCGGTCGGCGGTGGTCTGCCGGGTCGCCCCGGCGTCCAGCAGCGCGTAGGCGGCGCGCAGTGGAGCCGCCGCGCGCTGGTACAGGCCGTCCGCGCCGTGCCGGTCGTCGAGCAACCGGATCCTGCGCACGGCCTCTTCCAGGGCGCTCGCCTCACCCGCCCCGGCGCGGCGGACCGGCCGTCCGGCGGCCTCGGCGTCCAGGGCGAGCCCGAGGGGGCCCAGTGAGGCGGCGGCGACCGTGGCGCCCCCGCCGGTCATGAATGCGCGACGCAGCACGTCGCTCTCCTCGTAGTTGTCGTACGTCTCGTCAGGGTCCTGCGTGTCTTGCGTGTCATACGGCTCGTACGCCTCCGGCGTCTCACCCGTGGTCCGCGGTCGGCGTCCGCGGACCGACGCGCGGGAGGCGAAGCCCAGGTCGGTGAGCGTGCGGCCGGGGAACATGTGCAGGAACACCCGTTCGTACGCGTAGTTGGGGCAGCGGATCTCGCCCGCCTCGACGCGGCCCACATAGCGCGCGTCGCAGCTGACGCTCTCGCCGATCTCGCGCGCGGCCCGTCGCACCGCCGCGGCGAACTCGGCCGGCGAGCGCTGTCCGCGCAGGCGCCGGAACGCGAGATTCGGCCGCGGTGGTGTGGGGGACTGGGACGAGGTCACCATTGACGACGCCATGGCCGGGTCCTCTCGTGCGAACCGTCGAACCATGCCGGAGGTGGGGCGAGTTGACTGGTTTGTCAGTGTGACGCCCTGTTTCCGGCGGGCAAGAACGTACCTGTTGTGTCCGGGTCGCCATGCGGGGTTTGGCTACAAACCGGATATCTCATCCGGGATCCGCCATGAAGTGCCATCCTTTGCGGCGGACTTCGGCCGTAGCCGTTGACGCCGGCGCGCGTTGAACCTCTCGGAGTCGGACGAGGGTTCCTTGATGGAGGCCGCGATGGAGATCAGCTGTGACGTGGTCACGGTACCGACGCGACACGGCCTGGAGGCCGTCGACATCCTGCGGCGGGGGGTGGGCGAAGGGGTCGGGCCCGTGCTGCACGACGACGGCGGCCAGACGCTGGGTTTCCTGGTGCCACCGGGGACGGCCGCGGGGTGGGACCTCCCCGGCAGCACGTGCACGGAGACCGACGGCCGGGGGCTACGACTGGCCCCCGAGCCTCCTGTGGAGGGCGCGGACTGGCTGCTGCCCCCGGGAGACGCGGACCTCGCGACCGACCCGGCGGTACTGCGAGCGGCACTGGACGAGGCGGCGAGACTCATCGAGGCAGCGGACAACTGCCGGTGACCGCGCCCACGACAAGCCCCCACCGGGCGCGGGCCCGCGGACGCGAGACGGCCCACCGCCCCGGATAATGGCGGAGTGGGAAAGTCCAGAAGGTCCGCCGAAGCCGTCGTAGAACCCGTCGACGGCGGCCTCGCCGAGCTCATCCCCGACCGTGAGCGCACCCAGGCGTGGACGCTGCTCATCGACGGCGCACCGCAGTCCCACGTGGACCTTGACGACCCGACCCACCTCTCCTTCGAGTACCAGCGCCGACTAGGCCACGTCATCGACCTCGCCGCACCTCCCGGCAAGCCCGTGCACGCCGTACACCTCGGCGGAGGCGCGTTCTCCCTCGCCCGGTACCTCGCCGCCACCCGCCCCCGCTCCACCCAGCAGGTCGTCGAGCGGGACGCGGCCCTCGTCCAACTGGTCCGGCAGAAGCTCCCCCTGGAGCCGACCGCGCGGATACGAGTGCGGTCCCTCGACGCCCGCGACGGACTCGCCAAGGTCGCCGACGGATGGGCCGACCTCGTCATCGCCGACGTGTTCAGCGGAGCCAGGACCCCGGCACATCTCACCTCGACCGAGTTCCTCGACGAGGTCCGAAGGGCGCTCAAGCCGGGCGGCTGCTACGCCGCCAACCTCGCCGACGGACCGCCGCTCGCCCATCTCCGCGGCCAGATCGCCACCGCCGCCGCCCGCTTCCCCGAACTCGCGCTCGTCGCCGACCCGACGGTCCTGCGCGGCAAACGCTTCGGCAACGCCGTCCTGGTCGCCTCCGACACCCCCCTGCCGATCGCGGAACTGACCCGCCGCGCCGCCTCCGACCCGCACCCGGGCCGCGTCGAACACGGCAGGGCGCTCCTCGACTTCACCGGTGGGGCCGTACCCGTGGCGGACGCCGAGGCGGTGGCCTCCCCGGCGCCGCCGCCGTCCGTGTTCAGATGACCCGGTGACTCAGTAGGTCCCGATCTCCACCCGCGGCGGCCCGTCGTGCCAGGTGCAGAACACCGACACCCGGTCCGCGCCCGAGGAGAACTCCACCCGGATCCACGACTCCGTCTTCCACACCTGCATCGACCAGCCCGTGCCCGGCGTCGCGGACACCAGGGTCGCCGACTTCTCGCCGAGGTCGAAGACCGCCCGGCCGCCGTCGGTGTCGTAGCTCTTGATCTGGCCGGAGGCGGTGGGGGAAGGGCTCTTCGAGGGCGTCGGTCGCGCGGTCGTGGGGCTCGGCGTCGGCGCGGGGCTCTTCGACGGAGTGGCCCGCCCGGTCCGCGTGGGCGTCGGTGACGTCAGCGGTTTCGACTCCTGGGTCGTCGCCCCGGCCGCCGTGATCGGCAGCGCGCGCGGCGGGTCGTAGGCCGTGCCGGCCATGACCGTGTGGACACCCCACCACGACAACGTGACCGCTGCGCCGGTGGCGAGCAGCCAGGCCAGTACGTGTACGAGTCCTCTGCGCATCGCCCGCCATACTGCCTCACGCGTCCCACAGGCCGCACACGGACTGAGTTATCCACAGGCCCCGGCCGTGCCCGCCCGAATCGCGTACGGTGCGGCGCATGGCAAGTGTGCTCGTGGTCGAGGACGACCAGTTCGTCCGCTCGGCGCTCATCCGGCACCTGACCGACGCGGCACACACCGTGCGCAGCGTCGGGACGGCGCTGGAGGCGCTGCGCGAGGTCGCCCATTTCCGTTTCGACGTGGTGATCCTGGACCTCGGACTGCCCGATCTCGACGGGTCCGAGGCCCTGAAGATGCTGCGCGGGATCACCGACGTCCCGGTCATCATCGCCACCGCGCGGGACGACGAGACGGAGATCGTCCGTCTGCTGAACGCCGGGGCGGACGACTACCTCACCAAGCCCTTCTCGGTCGAGCACCTCTCCGCCCGGATGGCCGCCGTCCTGCGACGGTCCCGGGCCGCCGGAGGTGACGCACCGCCCGAGACCGTGCTGCGCGTCGGCGGCCTGAGCGTCGACCCGCTGCGCCGCCAGGCCGAACTGGACGGAGCCCGACTCGACCTCACCCGCCGCGAGTTCGACCTGCTCGCCTTCCTGGCCGCCCGGCCCGGCGTGGTCGTGCCCCGCAAGGAACTCCTCGCGGAGGTCTGGCAGCAGTCCTACGGCGACGACCAGACGATCGACGTCCATCTGTCGTGGCTCAGGCGCAAGTTGGGCGAGACGGCCGCACAGCCCCGCTATCTGCACACCCTGCGGGGCGTCGGCGTGAAGCTGGAACCACCGGGCGGGGGGCTGCCGCTGTGAGGTGGGCCCTGGTCAAGGTGTGTCTGGCGGTCACCACCATGGTCGTGGTCGCCTTCGCCGTCCCGCTCGGCCTCGTCATCAAGGAGATGGCTCGGGACCGCGCGTTCTCCAACGCCGAGCGGGAGGCGGCCGCCGTCGCCCCCGCCCTGTCCATCACCACCGACCGCGACCAGCTGGAGCGGGTCGTCGCCTCCGCGGGCTCGGACTCCGGGATGGCCGTCCACATACCGGCGGGCGGAGGCCAGCGGGCCGTGGACATCGGACGGGAGCGGGCCGCCGCCGACGACATCGCGACCGTGCGCAGGCTGGGCCGCGCCTCCACCACCGAGGTGCCCGGCGGCTCCACCCTGCTCCAGCCGGTCGCGCTCAGCTCCGGCGAGATAGCCGTCGTCGAGGTGTACGTCCCCGAGTCCGAGGTGAGCAACGGCGTCGCGACCGCCTGGGCGGTTCTCGCGGGCGTCGGTATCGCGCTCGTCGTCGGCTCGGTCGCGGTCGCCGACCGGCTCGGCGTACGGATGGTGCAGCCCGCGCAGAAACTCGTCGAGGGCGCCCATGAGCTGGGGGAGGGGAAGCTGGGCGCACGGGTGCCGGAGGAGGGGCCGAACGAACTGCGGCTGGCGGCGGTCGCGTTCAACTCCATGGCCGACCAGGTCGTACAACTGCTGGCGAACGAACGGGAGCTGGCCGCCGACCTGTCCCACCGGCTGCGCACCCCGCTGACCGTGCTGCGGCTCAACGCGGCCTCGCTCGGGGACGGTCCGGCCGCCGAGCAGACCCGGGCGGCGGTCGCGCAGCTGGAGCGCGAGGTCGACACCATCATCCGTACTGCCCGGGAGGCCAAGCCGCAGACCGCGGCCGTCGGGCCCGGCGCCGGGTGCGACGCGGCCGAGGTGGTCCGGGAGCGGATGGGGTTCTGGTCGGCGCTCGCCGAGGACGAGGGCCGCAAGTGGCGGGTGGCCGGCACCGAACGGCCGGTGCGCATACCCGTGGCCCGGGCGGACCTCGCGGCCGCACTGGACGCCCTGCTCGGCAACGTCTTCCGGCACACCCGGGAGGGCACGGCCTTCGCGGTCGACGTGCACAACGGCGAGGACGCGGTGATCGTGCTCGTCTCCGACGCGGGCCCCGGCATCCGCGACCCGGAGGCCGCCATGGCGCGCGGGCGGGGGTCCGGCAGCACCGGGTCGACCGGGCTCGGGCTGGACATCGTGCGGCGGCTCGCCGAGGCGACGGGCGGGGACGTACGGATCGGGTCGTCGGTGCTGGGCGGCACCGAGGTGCGGCTGTGGATCCAGCTGGACGGGCGGGAGCCGGTGCGCCGGGGACACCGGGTGCGCAGGCGCCGGACGGGCAGACTGGTCTCGACCTTTAACCGGCCCCGATCCCTTCCTTAAGCGTGCCCTAAGATCCTCAACGCCCGCCCTGATCAGGCCATTTGCCCGTTTCCGGATCGCTAGCGTGCCACGCCATGAGCATCCATCGGCGCAGAGTGAGCGGCAGGAACAAGGCGATCGGCGGGGTGGTCGCCGCCGCCGTGGTGGGGACCGGCGCGGTCCTGTTGAGCGGTACGGCCCAGGCGGCCGGGATCGGGGCGGCGTACACGAAGACCAGTGACTGGTCGACGGGGTACAGCGCGCAGTACGTCGTGACCAACAACAGCGGGGCGGCGGAGCGGGACTGGAAGCTGGAGTTCGATCTGCCGTCGGGCGCGAAGCTCGGCTCCCTGTGGAACGCCGAGTCGGCGGTCAGCGGGCAGCACGTCACCGTGACGTCGGCGAAGTGGGACACCGACGGGCTGGCGCCCGGCGAGTCCGTCACCGTCGGCTTCGTCGTCAACGGCGCCGCCGACCCCACGGGGTGTCTCGTGGACGGCGCGAAGTGCTCCGCCGACGACACCTCCGCCCCCACACCGACCGTCACCCCCACACCCACCCCCAGCGCCACACCCACCGCCACCCCCACACCCACCTCCGCCCCGACCTCGACCGCCTCCCCCTCGGCCGGCGCCCGTTTCGCCCCCTACGTCGACACCTCCCTCTACCCGGCCTTCGACCTCCTCGCGAGCCAGGCGGCCACCGGCGTGAGGGACTACAACCTCGCCTTCGTCACCGACGGTGGCGGCTGCACCCCCAAGTGGGGCGGGGTCACCGACCTGGCGAGCGATGCCGTGGCCGCGCAGATCGGCGCGCTGCGGGCGAAGGGCGGGGACGTCCGGGTCTCCTTCGGCGGCGCCTCCGGCTCCGAGCTGGCCACGACCTGCTCCTCGGCGGACGCGCTGGCGGCGGCGTACGGCAAGGCCGTGGACGCGTACGGCCTCACCAAGGTCGACTTCGACGTGGAGGGCGGGGCGCTGCCGAACACCGCCGCGAACACCCGGCGGGCGCAGGCGATCGCGAAGCTCCAGGACCGGCACCCCGGCCTGGACGTCTCCTACACCCTCCCGGTGATGCCCGAGGGCCTCACCCAGGACGGCGTCGACCTGCTCGCGAACGCCAAGTCCAACGGCGTGCGGATCGACACCGTGAACATCATGGCGATGGACTACGGGGCCTCGTACAGCGCAGACATGGGCACGTACGCCGAGCAGGCCGCCACCGCCACCCAGGCGCAGGTCAAGGGCGTCCTCGGGCTGTCCGACAGCGCGGCCTGGAAGGCGGTCGCCGTCACGCCGATGATCGGGGTCAACGACGTGGCCTCGGAGATCTTCAAGGTCGACGACGCCTCCCAGCTCGTGGCCTTCGCCAAGGCGAAGGGTCTCGGCGGGCTGTCGATGTGGTCCGCGACCCGGGACAAGCAGTGCTCCGGCGGTGCGAAGCCCACCGCCGACGCGAGCTGCAGCTCGATCGTCCAGGACGCGTTCGCCTTCTCGAAGGCCTTCGCCGCCTACAGGTGAACCCGTCGCGGGCGAGGCTCCTGTGTCACCGGTAGGCAGGGATGTCGGTCACGTTTCGACAAATCGGGTCGATAGCTATTGACGCATGACCTGACATAACGCTGTCATTGCGCCACCGTGTTCGGTCAAGTTGGTTTCTGGTCGATTACGACCGGTCGCCGAATCCCTCCGTGACTGAACCCCTGCCTTCAGGAGCCGTACATGCGTGACCTTTCGTCCTCCCTCCCGTCGCCCAGCCGTCGCGGTCTGCTCAAGGGCGTCGGTGGTGCCGCCCTGCTCGGAGCCGGTATCCCCCTGCTGTCCGCCTGTGGCAGTAGCGGCAGTTCGTCGGACCCCAAGACCGTCACGCTGGGCTCCAACCAGTCGGACGCCGTGCCGAAGAAGGCGTACGGGGAGATCTACACGGCGTTCACGAAGCAGTCGGGGATATCCGTCAAGGTCAACACCAAGGACCACAACACGTTCCAGGAGCAGATCAACTCGTATCTGCAGGGCACGCCGGACGACGTGTTCAACTGGTTCGCCGGGTACCGCATGCAGTTCTTCGCGTCCAAGGGACTGGCCTCCCCGATCGACGACGTGTGGGAGAAGATCGGCGACAACTTCCCCGACGCGATGAAGAAGCTGTCCAAGGGCGCGGACGGCAAGTACTACTTCGTGCCGCTGGTCACGTACCCGTGGGCGATCTTCTACCGCAAGAGCGTCTTCGCGCAGCACGGCTATGAGGTCCCCACCACGTGGGACGCCTTCGTGGCGCTGTGCAAGCAGATGAAGAAGGACGGTCTGGTCCCGATCGCGTTCGGTGACAAGGACGCCTGGCCGGCGATGGGCACCTTCGACCAGCTCAACTTCCGCACCAACGGCTACGACTTCCACGTCGATCTGATGGCGGGCAAGGCCTCCTGGACGGACGCCAAGGTCAAGACCGTCTTCGACCACTGGGCCGAGATACTGCCCTACCACCAGGACGGTTTCATGGGCCGCACCTGGCAGGACGCGGCGCAGACCCTGGTGGCCAAGAAGGCCGGCATGTACGTGCTGGGCACCTTCGTGGCGCAGCAGTTCACCAACAAGGCCGACCTGGACGACCTCGACTTCTTCGCCTTCCCGGAGATCAACTCCGCGTACGGGCAGGACACCGTCGAGGCTCCGGCCGACGGCTTCATGGTGTCCAAGTCGCCGAAGAACAAGGCGGGCGTCACCAAGCTCATGCAGTACCTGGGCACGCCGGACGCCGAGCAGATCTACCTCAAGTCCGACACCAGCGTGGTGGCCGCCTCCAACAAGGCCGACACCTCCTCGTACACGCCGCTGCAGAAGAAGGCGTACGAGATGATCACCGGTGCCAAGAGCCTGACCCAGTTCATGGACCGGGACTCGCGTCCCGACTTCACCTCGACGGTGATGCAGCCCGCGCTGCAGAAGTTCCTCCAGAACCCCAAGGGCGTCGACAGTCTGCTGTCCTCGATCGAACGCCAGAAGAAGACGATCTTCGCGTCCTCCTGAGCTGAGCGGCTGAATGACTACCGACACGAACACGAAGAGCCCGGAGGCGGCCGCGGTGCCGCCTTCGGGCCCTGCCCCTGTCAACAAGCGGGTTCCGCGGGGGCACAAGCGCCTGCTGACCCGCCGTGACCGGCTCACGCTCGGCTTCATGGCCGGCGTG
>NZ_JBEXEA010000017.1:43505-233789 GCF_040606035.1 Streptomyces sp. NPDC005483 | reverse complement strand
GCGCCGATGGTACTGCAGGGGGGACCCTGTGGGAGAGTAGGACACCGCCGAACAATTTTTGAGAAAACCCCCGTGCCATTCGGCACGGGGGTTTTCTGCGTTTAGGGTCGATGCCATGCGCTATGACCTCGTCATCTTCGACAACGACGGCGTTCTTGTCGACAGTGAGCCGATCTCCAATCGGCACCTCGCCGCCTATCTGACGGAGCTCGGGCACCCGACCTCTTATGAGGACTCCATCCGGGACTACATGGGCTCCGCCATGCACCGGATCCATGATCTCGTCCTGGAGCGGACCGGGCAGCGGTTGCCGGCGGACTTCGACGACGTCTTCCATGCGAGGGTCTTCGCGGCGTTCGAGCGGGAGTTGAAGGCCGTGTCCGGCGTCAGCGGCGTACTGGAGAAGCTGACGGCGGACGGGATGCCGTACTGCGTCGCGTCCTCCGGGAGTCATGAGCGGATCCGGGTGGGGCACCGGGCGACCGGGCTCGACCGGTGGTTCGAGGACGAGTGGATCTTCAGTTCGCAGGATGTGGGGCGGGGGAAGCCGGCGCCGGACCTCTTCCTGCACGCCGCTGAGCGGATGGGGGCCGAGCCCGGACGCTGTGTGGTGGTCGAGGACAGTCCCCTGGGGGTGCGGGCGGCCAACGCGGCGCGGATGGACGTGTACGGGTTCACCGCGATGACGCCCGCCGCGAAGCTCGCCGGGGCCACACAACTCTTCTCCGACATGGGCGAGTTGACGGGCCTGCTCGTCTGACATTTGTCATGCCGAGCTCCGGACGATCGTTTCTACCGGCGCCCCTCTGGTGGACGAGAAGCTGACGGCATGACGACGAAGACGAACTCGAAGCGTGCGAACCTGGCTCCTCTGATCGTGGACGTGGCTGTGCCGATCGGGGCGTACTACCTGCTCAAGGACGGGCTCGGGATGAGCACGTTGATGGCGCTGGGCCTCAGCAGTGTCGTCCCGGCCGTGCGGACCGGCTGGAGTGTGGTGAAGGAGCGGACGGTCAACGGTCTGGCCGCCCTCATCCTCGTCGTCAACGTCGTGGGGCTGCTGCTCAGCTTCGTGGCCGGCGACCCGCGGCTGATGCTCGCCAAGGACAGCGGGGTCAGCAGTGTGATCGGGATCGGTATCCTCGTCTCCGTCGCGCTGGGGAGGCCGATGATGACCGCGGGCATGAAGCCCTGGCTGGTGAAGGGGATCGCGGAGCGGGAGGCCGCCTGGACGCGGCTCCAGGGGGCGTCGGAGGACTTCCGGCGGGCCGAGCGGCGGTTCTCCGTGGTGTGGGGCGTCGTACTGCTGACGGAGTGTGTGCTGCGGGTCGTGGGGGCGTACACGCTGCCGGTGGACACGATGGTGTGGCTCGGGTCCGTGGTCATGGTCGTGTCGATGGCGGTGGCGTTCCTGGTCAGCGGGGCGATCGGGGCCGGACCCATGGCCCGGATGCTCGTCGCCGAGACGAAGGGCTGCGCCTCCGTGAGGCCGGAAGTCGCCCTCGCCCGATAAAGCTGAGAGAAACTCATCTTTGGCTGGATCTACCCACGAGTACGCCGGGGCCCTACGCTCGCCGCCATGACAGATGTGCTGCGGCGCGGTAGGGCCTCGCTGGCGTTCAGCTTCTTCGCGCAAGGCGTCGCCTTCGCCCTGCTGGTGACTAGGATCCCCGCGATCCAGGACCGGTACGGCGTCTCCGACGCGCTGTTGCCGGCCTTCCTGGCCGCCGTGCCGATCCTCGCCGGGGTCGGCAGCGTCTCGACCGAGCACCTGGTGAAGCGAATACGGCCCAGCCGGCTGCTGCGGTTCGCGCAGCCCGTCGTGCTCCTGGCGCTGCTCGGCGTGGGGGCCGGGGACTCGACGGTCGAGCTGGGGGTCTCGCTCGCCGCCTTCGGGCTCGCCGTCGGCATGCTCGACGCGTCCATGAACATGCTCGGGGTGAGCCTGCAGCGGTCGTACGGGCGCAGCATCATGCTGAGTTTCCACGCGGTGTTCAGTCTCGGCGGGATCGTGGGTGCCTCGCTCGCCTGGGTCGGGGCGCACTGGCATCTCGCGCTGTTCGTGTCCTATCTGCCGGTCGTGGTGGTGCTGGTGCCGCTGTGCCTGGTGGGGAGTCGGTGGTACGTCGACGGGGACGGTGCCGCCGAGGAGGAGAAGGCGCCGGGCGGTGGAGACGGGATCGTCTTCAAGCTGCTGCTGCCGCTGTGCCTGGTGATGACGTTCGCCTACATCGGGGACTCCACCGTCTCCAACTGGAGTGCGAAGTACCTCCAGGACGTGCTCGGGAGCAGCGAGCAGCTGGCGACCGTGCCGTACAACGTCTACATGGTGACGACCCTGCTGGGGCGGGCCATCGGGGACCTCGGGGTACGGCGGTTCGGGGCGGCGACGGTCGTACGGGCGGGGGCGGTGGTGGCTGCCGTGGGGTTCGCGGTCGTGGCGGTGGCGCCGGGGCCGTGGGTGGGGATGCTCGGGTTCACGCTGCTGGGGCTCGGGCTGTGTGTGCTGGTGCCGCAGACCTTCGCCGCGGCCGGGCGGTTGTTCCCGGGGGCCTCGGACGCGGCGGTCGCTCGGCTCAACGTCTTCAACTACGTGGGGTTCCTGATCGGTTCGCCCTTGGTGGGGGCCTTGGGGGACGCGTGGAGCTATCGCGGGGCCATGCTGGTGCCGATGGTGTTGGTGCTGGTGACGCTGGTGTACGCCAAGTCGTTCGCGGCTCAACCGGACCGATACGGTGGCGGGCATGAGCGGCCGCGCACAGCTGATGTGGGACGAGGCAGTAACGGGCTATGACTTCGGTCCGGACCATCCGATGGATCCGGTCCGGCTCGACCTGACCCGGCGACTGGTGGACGCCTTCGGGCTGGACCGGGACATGGAGGTCGTGGCCGCGAAGGCGGCGGGCGACTCGACGCTGCGGCTCGTGCACCGGGAGGACTACGTCGAGGCCGTGAAGGCGGCCTCCGTGGACCCCGGGGCGGCCGACCAGTCGTACGGGCTGGGGACGATGGACGATCCGGCCTTCGAGCGGATGCACGAGGTGTCCGCGCTGATCGCCGGGCAGTCAGTGGGAGCGGCGGAGGCCGTGTGGCGCGGGGACGCGCTGCACGCGGTGAACTTCGCGGGTGGGCTGCACCATGCGATGCCGGGGGGAGCGTCCGGGTTCTGCATCTACAACGACGCCTCGCTCGCCATCGCGCGGCTGCTGGAGCTGGGGGCCCGGCGGGTCGCCTATGTGGATGTCGACGTGCATCACGGGGACGGGGTGCAGGCGGCGTTCTGGGAGGATCCGCGGGTGCTGACGATCTCGTTGCACGAGCATCCTCGGACGCTGTTTCCGCAGACCGGGTGGCCCGAGGAGACGGGAGCGGACTCGGCTGAGGGCAGCGCCGTGAATGTGGCGTTGCCGGCGGGGACGGGGGACGCGGGGTGGTTGCGGGCGTTCCACGCCGTGGTGCCGGAGCTCGTCGCGGACTTCCGGCCGGATGTGCTGGTGACGCAGCACGGAGCGGACACGCACTTCGAGGATCCGCTGGCTCATCTCGCGGTGTCGTTGGACGCGCAGCGGGCTGTCCAGGTCGCCTGTCATGAGCTGGCGCACGAGTACGCCGGGGGGAAGTGGATCGCGCTCGGGGGCGGGGGATACGCCGTCGTGGATGTCGTGCCCCGGTCCTGGACCCATCTGGTGGCCATCGCCGCGGGGCGGGCCATCGAGCCCGAGGCGATGATTCCCGAGGGGTGGCGGCAGGAGGTGTTCGCGCGGACGCGGCAGTTGGCGCCGGCGCGGATGACCGATGGGCGGTGGCCGGTGTCCTATGCGGAGTGGGATGCGGGGTACGACCCTGCGGATCGGCTGGATCAGGCTGTGCTGGCTACTCGGCGGGCGGTGTTTCCGTTTCGGGGGTTGTTGGCCTAAGGATGCGCGTGGCTGTGCCGTCTGGCGGCTGCGGGTGCTTTGTGGCTGGTCGCGCCCACGCGGCGGAGCCGCATATTGAGACAGCCCCGCGCCCCTGGGTGGGTGCAGTCCCCGTTACTCCGACTGTGCGGTAAATCTCTGTTCCCCACGTAGCGCCGCCGCGCATCCGCCACCATCACTCCGTGTTGAGCACCGGTGCCCTCCGCGCCCATCTGCTGGCCGCTCGTCTGGCCGGACCCGTGGCCACCTCGCGGGAGGAGAGTCTGCGGAGTTACCGGTTGTTCGCGGCTCGGGATCCGAGGGTGCTGATCGGGATTGATCCTGAATGGTCGTGGACTGAGCGAGATCTGATCGGTCTCATGGCCGACAAGTGCGGGGTTTCGGGCAACCCTCGGCATGCAACTGGCCATGATGTGATCGATCCTGAGCGGACACTCGCCGCGCTCGACGCCTTCGCGGAGCGGCTCGCGGCAGTTGCCCAGCGCAGCGGGGCCGTGCTTCTCGGCACCGGTCATCCGCACCGACTGCTCGGGTTCTACGTCGCCCTCGCGGACGCCCTCTCGGCGGCGGGATGTGCCGTCCTCACCCCTGCGCATGGTCGCCGTGTCGACATAACGACCCGGTTCGGTCTACGTACGTACAACCTTGAGTACGTACGAGGAGTCGCGCTCGTACGGGAACCGGACGCGGAGTGCTCCGGTGGTGAGCCGGGCGCACACACGCATTCACCGCTCCCGGTTCGTACCGCGCTGGCGGCCGCGGCCGAGAGCGGCGGGCCGCTTCCGGAGCTCGTGATCGGGGATCACGGATGGGTCTGCGGAGCAGGTCAGCTGGGGTTCGAGGCGATGGGGCCCGCCGATACGGACGACCCCGCGCTCTTCGTGGGGGAGGCCGAGGGCGCCGTGTCCGTCGTCGTTCCACTTGATGACGCCGTGCGGTCTGATTACTACCGGCCGCTGACCCGCTACGTACTCAATCGAGCGTGTCTGTCACAGTAGGCCGCCGATGGGTGCACCTCTTCCCCACTTGCATCACCCGCCCCTACATTGGGGAGTGAGCACGCAGCGACGAAGAGTCACCGGAAGGGGAAGCCGGTGGCCGTCGAGTGCGGAAGGTTCAGGTGTGTCATGGCTGCTGAACAGAGGCCTCTGAGCGAGGTTCAGTTCCTTACCGTGGCGGAAGTCGCCTCGGTGATGCGAGTGTCGAAGATGACCGTGTACCGGCTGGTGCACAGCGGTCATCTGCCCGCGATCAGGGTGGGACGGTCCTTCCGTGTCCCCGAGAACGCGGTTCACGAGTACCTCCGCGAGAGTTATGTGGGGGTGGAGACGGCCTGACGGCGACCGGACTCGGGGAGGTTCCAAGGGGGCCTCAGGGCACTCGCGGACCCCTGCCGGATCTCCCCGGTTCACCTCGATTACGACCTCAGCGCTCGGGCGGGTAGGCTGACCCCTCGTAGGTCGTATGGGCCCATGGCGCCCAGCACCGAGTGATGAGAAGTGAGCGAGGGTAGTCGTGGGCTCTGTTATCAAGAAGCGGCGCAAGCGGATGGCCAAGAAGAAGCACCGCAAGCTGCTGAAGCGCACGCGCGTTCAGCGTCGCAACAAGAAGTAAGCGACGCCGCGTAAGCGTGTTTGTGGCCCCCCACCTGATATCGGTGGGGGGCCACACGCGTGTCGGGACGTGGCGGTGGGCTGGATGTCGTCACCTCGTGCAGTGGGCGGTCATCACAGCGCAACATCGAACCGCTAAGTTGGCCGGACACGGGGAACGCGGCACAGGACTGGTACCAGGGCTGGACTACGGCTGGAAGGAAGGCGCTGATCTTGGGAAAGGTCGTGCTCGTTACCGGAGTGGCCCGACAGCTGGGGGGCCGGTTCGTACGACGCATACAGCGTGACCCGCGGGTGGACCGGGTGATCGCCGTGGACGCGGTGTCGCCGGAGCACCATCTGGGCGGTGCCGACTTCATCCAGGCCGACATCAGACAGCCCGGCATCGCGCGGGTACTGGCCGAGACGGCCGCCGACACGGTCGTACACCTGGATGTGACGGCGATGGCGCTCGGCAGCGGGAGCCGGACCACGGTCAAGGAGACCAACGTCATCGGCACCATGCAGCTGCTCGGTGCCTGCCAGAAGTCGCCGAACGTCAAGCGGCTCGTGGTGAAGTCCAGTACGAACGTCTACGGGTCCGCGCCCCGCGATCCCGCCGTGTTCACGGAGACCACTCCGCCCAAGTCCCTGCCCTCCGGCGGCTTCGCCAAGGACACGGTCGAGGTCGAGGGGTATGTGCGGGGGTTCGCGCGGCGGCGCCCCGACGTGGCCGTGTGTGTGCTCAGGTTCGCCAACATCCTGGGGCCGACGGCGGACACCCCGCTCGCCTCGTACTTCGCGCTGCCGGTGCTGCCGACCGTGTTCGGGTACGACCCCCGGCTGCAGTTCGTGCACGAGGACGACGTGATCGAGGTGCTCAGGATCGCCTCGCACGAACCGGAGCGGGGCACGCTCAACAGTGGCACCTTCAACATCGCGGGCGACGGCGTCCTGTTGCTGTCGCAGTGTTCCCGGCGACTCGGGCGGCCCACCGTGCCCCTGCTACTGCCGGCCGTCACCTGGGCCGGGTCGCTGGTGCGTACCCTGGGAGTGACGGACTTCTCGCCCGAGCAGATCCGGCTGCTGACCCACGGCCGGGTCGTGTCGACGGTCCAGATGCGCGAGACGCTGGGATTCCGGCCGAAGCACACGACGGCGGAGACCTTCGCGGACTTCGCGCACAGCCAGGGCCCCGGGCTGCTGCCGCCGGAGGCCGTCGCGGGGGCCGTCGACCGGATCGCCGCGCTGCAGCCCCTGGCGGGCAGTGGCCACCCCCCGACGCAGAGCGCCAACTGAGGAGCGCATCAACGATGGCGGACGCCAAGGTCATTCCGTTCGACGACGACCGGTCCCGCGCAGGCGCCGTACAGCGGCCGGCGCGGCGCCGGAGCGCGGGGAGCCGGCGCAAGGGCACCGAGCCCGCGCCGGTCCGTGAGGTCCAGCCCCTGCCCAGCGAGGTCTCCGCGCAGGATGATGTTCCTGTGACGCGTGAGGAAGAGCCGCCGCAGCAGGCGAACGACGAGGGCGGCGAGGGGAGCCTGGAGCGGCGCATCGCCGGGGGCCTCAGCTTCCTGCGCCGCCGGCTCACCGGCGACTACGAGGTCGACGACTTCGGGTACGACGAGGAGCTCACCGACCAGGTCCTGATGTCCCTGCTGCGGCCGGTGTACGAGAAGTACTTCCGGGTCGAGGTGAAGGGCGTCGAGAACATCCCGGCGGAGGGCGGCGCGCTGATCGTCGCCAACCACTCCGGGACGCTGCCGCTGGACGGGCTGATGATGCAGGTCGCCGTCCACGACCACCACCCCGCGAACCGGCATCTACGGCTGCTGGCGGCGGACCTGGTGTTCATGCTGCCGGTGGTCAACGAACTCGCCCGCAAGGCCGGTCACACGCTCGCCTGCGCCGAGGACGCCGAACGGCTGCTGGGGCGCGGGGAACTGGTCGGTGTGATGCCGGAGGGCTTCAAGGGCATCGGCAAGCCCTTCAGCGAGCGCTACAAGCTCCAGCGCTTCGGCCGGGGCGGTTTCGTCTCCACGGCCCTGCGCCAGCGCACCCCGATCATTCCGTGCTCGATCGTGGGCGCGGAGGAGATCTACCCGATGATCGGCAACGCGAAGACCCTCGCGCGTCTGCTGGGCTTCCCGTACTTCCCGCTGACGCCGACCTTCCCGTGGCTCGGCCCGCTGGGCGCGGTGCCGCTCCCGACGAAGTGGACGATCCAGTTCGGCGATCCGATCCACACGGACGGCTATCCGCCGGAGGCCGCCGAGGACCCGATGCTGATGTTCAACCTCACCGACCAGGTCAGGGAACAGATCCAGCACACGCTGTACAAGCTCTTGGTGCAGCGGCGGTCGGTGTTCTTCTGACGGGGTGGTTCCGCTGGGGCGACCGCAGGACACTGGACGGAGTCCGGCGCGGCTGTCCGATGCCTGCGCAGCAGTGTGAGGGCAGCAGACAGGAGGGGCCAAGCTCTTGGTGCAGCGGCGGTCGGTGTTCTTCTGAGGTTGGTTTTGGTACGACGGTGGGGGCGCCCTTCGCAGGAAGGGCGCCCCCACCGTCGTACCGGACGAGCTAGCTCGCGTCCTCGCCGTTGATGCCCAGGCCGGGCAGGAGGCCCGGGAGGAGGGGCGGGAGGGTGACGTCCGGGTCGGCCGAGGGGGCCGGGGACGTCGGGGTGGCGGTGCCGGTGTCCTTCGGCAGGTCGAGGAGGCCGCCGGTGTTGCCACCGATCAGGCCGTCGTCCGCGCTGCCGGAGGCGGCAGGCTTGCTGGGGCTGCTGCCGCCGTTGCGCTCGGTGGAGCCGCCGGTCCCGGGGGCCGTCGAGTGCCCGGAACCGGTCGAGGTGTCCGAGGACGCCGAGCCGGAGCCGCCCTGTCGCTGCCCTCCCTCGCCGCCGCCCTGGGCCGGGGGCTGGGGGAACAGGGACTGGAGCGGCGCGACCTCTTCGTCTATGGCGTCGAAGACGTCGGACACCTGGTCGCTGACGTCGCCGAGCTGGACGGGCAGCCGATCGCGGAGCGCACCCCAGGCCTCGCGGTGCGAGCGCGAGAAGCCGGCGAGGGCCTGGATGGGCCCCAGGGAGTTCGGGTCGCGTTCGTATGCCTCGTGCAGCAGTCGGTGGCCCTCGGAGGCGTCGTACTGCATGCCGGACAGGGCGCGGCGGATCTCACCCACGGACTCGTGGTCGAGGTGACCGCCCCGGCCGCGCTCCATCAGTCGGCGGGCCTCGTTCAGCCGGGTGGAGGCCTGGTCGAGGTAGGCGACACCGCGCTCGTCGTCCCCGTCGGACAGGTAGGTCAGCTTGAAGTCCTCGATGCCGCGCTTGAGGCCGTACAGCGAGTCCCCGGGCAGGGCGTCCGAGCTGGCCGCGGCCACTCCGCCGAAGGCCCCGGCGGCGACTCCGACGCTCAGGCCGCCCGCGGCCAGGGTCTTGGTGAGCCGGGAACGCGGTCGCAGTTTCCCGAGCGGGCCCGCCCGGTGGGTGCCCTTGGCCCGATGGGAGCGCTGCCCGGGAACCGCGGGTTCCGCCCCGTCGCCCTCCAGCAGCATGGCCTCCATCGCGGCCACCAGCTGGGCTCGCTGGACGACCTTGACCTCCGGGTCCAGCTCAGGCCTGGGCAACTCGCCGAGACACTCCGCGAGGGCCAAAAGACGGTCCGGATCGGGATGGTCCGCGGCGGCCGGCGCTGGTCCTTCGGACTGCTCGGCCGCCGGGTCCCGGTCGGACTGCTCCTCCAGGGCCTGGGCGAAGGCGTTCGCCCGCCGGTGCGCCGATACGTTCGCGATCACTGGCGGCACCTCCTCTCGTCATGACGGTCGACTCCCCAGGGGGTCCTGAGGGTTGCACGCCCTGAGCACAAGCACACGATCGGGTGATCGGAGTCGGCCAGGGAGTGACCACAGGGAGCCTGCATCCCGCACAACGAGCGGCGTGGCACTTGGGTTACGGACTGCGGATGATCGGATCGGGGAGGCAACGGACTTTCACCGAGAGCGAGTTGGCGGTTACCGGGCGTGGGCTCTCAGCGGACGTCGTCCGGGAGGAGCCTGGCCAGGGTGCGGACGGCCCGGTACTGGAGGGTCTTGATGGCCCCCTCGTTCTTGCCCATCACCCGGGCGGTCTCGGCGACGGAGAGACCCTGGAGGAAACGGAGGGTCACGCACTCCTGCTGCTGGGGGTTGAGCCGGCGGACGGCGTCCAGCAGTGCGGCGTTGGAGAGGGACTCCAGGACGGAGTCCTCTGGTGAGCGCTCGACCTCGTTGGCGTCGAGCATCTCGCCGGTGGTGACCTCGAGCCGGAACCGACTCGACTTGAAGTGGTCGGCGACGAGGTTGCGGGCGATGGTGACGAGCCAGGCGCCGAAGTCACGGCCCTGCCAGGTGAAGGTGCCGATCCTTCTGAGCGCGCGCAGGAACGTCTCGCTCGTCAGGTCCTCGGCGGTGGCCTTACCTCCTACCCGGTAATAGATGTACCGGTACACGGTGTCGCTGTACTGGTCGTACAGGCGGCCGAAGGCGTCGGCCTCGCCGGCCTGGGCGCGTTCGACCAGGCCCATCATGCGGGCGCTGTCGCTGTCCGCGGCGGGACGGCGGGCGGGGGCGGCGCCGGTAGAACGCCCTCGTCTGCCGACGGCCGCGGAACCGTCGGCCAGTGCGTAGCACGGGCCGATCGGTGCCGCGGCTACGGCGAGGGCGGGGACGGCGTACGCGGTGGGGACGAAGCCGCGCAACAGGTCTTGGACCGTTGCGCGCAGCGTAGCCAGGCCCGAGGCGTCAACCCCGACGTGTGGGTACACGGGACTCCCAGAGGCAGAGCTTCCATCACGTGCAGTGCGGGACCGTTCACCCGTCGTAGCGACGGAGAGGTACCGGATTGCGTCTGAGGAGAATAACGCTTAGTGCAGGCCCTGCTACACCCAGTTGCTCTATTCATCGATTACGTCGCTTCTGTAACCGATTGGGAGCCGTTCAAGTGCCACAGAGTGACCGTTTGTTGATCGATGGCGGTCGTGTTCTGTCAGGGAACGGGGTGTGTTGTGGCCGTGTGCAGCCAATGTGCCTGCACACAGGGTTACGCGCGCAAAACCCAGGGATTGGTGTGTTTGCCTGGTTACCGGCGGCGCCTGTGCAGGGCGATCGCCGCCGCCGTGCCGCCGGCCACCGCTCCCACGCCCGCCGCCGCCGGGATGCCGACCTTGGCCGCCTTGCGGCCCGTGCGGTAGTCGCGCAGGCGCCAGTCGAGTTGACGGGCGTGCTTGCGGAGCTTGGTGTCCGGGTTGATGGCGTAGGGGTGGCCCACCAGCGAGAGCATTGGGATGTCGTTGTGGCTGTCGCTGTACGCCGCACAGCGCGACAGGTCGAGCCCCTCCGCCGCCGCCAGGGCCCGGACCGCCTCCGCCTTCGCGGGGCCGTGGAGGGGCTCACCGACCAGCTTGCCCGTGTAGACGCCGTCCACCGACTCGGCCACCGTGCCGAGGGCACCGGTCAGGCCGAGGCGGCGTGCGATCACCTGGGCGATCTCCACCGGAGCCGCGGTGACCAGCCACACCTTCTGGCCGGCGTCCAGGTGCGCCTGCGCCAGCGCGCGGGTGCCCGGCCAGATGCGCTCGGCCATGTACTCGTCGTAGATCTCCTCGCCGATCGACTGGAGCTCGGCGACGCGGTGGCCCTTGACGATGGAGAGCGCCGAGTCGCGGGCCTCCTGCATGTGCTCGGGGTCCTCGGAGCCGGCCAGCCGGAACCAGGCCTGCTGCCAGGCGAAGCGGGCGAGATCGCGGGTCTCGAAGAACTTCCGTTTGTACAGGCCACGGCCGAAGTGGAAGAGGGACGCCCCCTGCATCACGGTGTTGTCCAGGTCGAAGAAGGCGGCGGCCTTGTCGTCGCCCAGAACCGGGAACTGCGGCTCCGGTGGCGTACCAGGGGCCTCCGCGACCTCCTGGGAGGACTTGCGCGCAGCCTCCGCCGAGGCCTCGCCTGCCAACACGCTGCGCGCCGTGGCGGAGCGCCTACGGGGGGTGAGCCATCCGAGAGCGGCCATGGCGTGAGCATAGCCAGTCCGTTCGGTGGTTCCGGAGTCGAGAGGTTTGAAGGGTGTGAACACTCCGAGACTGTGCCGTTAAGCAGGCGCGCCGATCCAGGCCGCCGCGCGGGAGAATGGCCCGCATGAGTCCCATCTTCCGCCGAAAGCAGGCCAGGGCCCCCGAGGACCGGCTCGTCACCCTGATCCGTAAACCGGGTTGTCATCTGTGTGATGACGCACAGCAGGTGATCGAGAAGGTATGTGGAGATCTCGGGGTTCCCTGGGAGTACAAGGACATCGACCAGGATCCTCAACTCCACGAGCAGTACTGGGAGCAGATCCCCGTCGTGCTCGTCGACGGTGAGCAGCACACGTTCTGGCGGGTGGACGAAGAACGCCTCCGCAAGGCCCTGACCGACTAGTCCAACTCCTGCGGCCGGTCGCTTAGGATCGATGGCGAAGTGGTCTTGGGGGCAGGATTGACGAGGGAAGTGTGCGGTTTTGCCTCCGAGAGAGACGCGCGTGACCCCGGTCACGTTGGCCGGGCAAATCGGACACCATCTTTGTGCACGCGTTCACAAAGACATAGCCTGCATTCGACGGGGCGGTCCGGGGACGTGTGACCGCCTACAGCCCCGCTCTACCCGCAGGAGCACCGTGGCAACTGGCCGAACTCACCGACCGGCGACCCGTAGCCGAGGGATTCCCGAGGCCACCGTCGCCCGCCTTCCGCTGTACCTACGAGCCCTGACGGCACTGTCCGAGCGCTCGGTACCCACGGTCTCCTCCGAGGAACTGGCCGCCGCCGCGGGGGTCAACTCCGCGAAGCTGCGCAAGGACTTCTCTTACCTGGGTTCTTACGGAACGCGCGGTGTCGGCTACGACGTCGAGTATCTCGTCTACCAGATCTCCCGCGAGCTCGGCCTGACCCAGGACTGGCCGGTCGTGATCGTCGGTATCGGTAACCTCGGCGCCGCTCTCGCCAACTACGGCGGCTTCGCGTCCCGTGGATTCCGTGTCGCGGCGCTGATCGACGCTGATCCGGCGATGGCCGGCAAGCCCGTCGCGGGTATCCCGGTGCAGCACTCGGACAGCCTCGAAAAGATCATCGAGGACAACGGCGTGTCCATCGGTGTCATCGCGACCCCCGCCGGTGCCGCCCAGCCGGTCTGCGACCGGCTCGTGGCCGCCGGGGTCACCTCCATCCTGAACTTCGCGCCGACCGTGCTGTCCGTGCCGGACGGCGTCGACGTGCGCAAGGTCGACCTCTCCATCGAGCTGCAGATCCTCGCCTTCCACGAGCAGCGCAAGGCCGGTGAGGAGGCCGCCGCCAGTTCCGACGGCGCCGGTCCGGTCGCCGCCGGCCGCGGCGATTCCGCCGCCGGCGACAAAGGGCCTGACGGGGACGTACCCGCCGTGATGCCGGCATGAGTCTCCTCGTCGTCGGGCTGAGCCACCGCAGCGCACCGGTGAGTGTGCTGGAGCGGGCGGCGCTGCATGCCGATGCGCAGGCGAAGCTGGTCCAGGACACGGTCGCGGCGGAGCCGGCCACGGAGGCCGCGGTGCTCGCGACCTGCAACCGGATCGAGCTGTACGCCGACGTGGACAAGTTCCACGCGGGCGTGGCCGAGCTGTCGACGCTGCTCGCTCAGCACAGCGGGGTGGGGCTTGATGAGCTCACTCCCTATCTGTACGTCCACTACGAGGACCGGGCCGTCCATCACCTCTTCTCCGTGGCCTGCGGTCTCGACTCCATGGTCGTGGGCGAGGGGCAGATCCTCGGGCAGATCAAGGACTCGCTTGCCCGGGCGCAGGAGTTGCACACCGCCGGGCGGCTGCTGAACGACCTGTTCCAGCAGGCGCTGCGGGTCGGCAAGCGGGCGCACTCCGAGACGGGGATCGACCGGGCCGGGCAGTCGCTGGTCACGTTCGGGCTGGAGCAGCTTGCTCTCGGCGCGGAGGTGCCGGACTGGGCCCGCGGCAAGAAGGCGCTGGTCATCGGGGCCGGGTCGATGTCTTCGCTCGCCGCGGCGACGCTGGCGCGGGTGGGGGTCGCCGAGATCGTTGTCGCCAACCGGACCGCGGAGCGGGCCGAGCGGCTCGCGGAGATCCTCAACGACGGGGCCGACTCGGACGTGGTTGCCCGTGCGGTACCGATGGATTCGGTGCCGGACGAGCTGACACGTGCCGATGTTGTTGTGTCCTGTACCGGGGCCACTGGGCTGGTGCTGACGGCTGAGGCTGTTGCTGCTGGGCGAGGGTGGGTCGCGCAACTCGGCGCCGGCGAGGTGCCGCCCTTCCGTGGGTCGGGAGCCGCCCCAGCGGCACGACTGCCCGCAGGCTCCGCAGTTGAAGAGAACTGTCCCCTTGACCTGACCCCCGTGCAGGCCACCCCTGGTTTCTCCGTGCTCGGGGAAGCCGCCGTCGCCGGGATGGCCGCCTCCGAGCTCGAGCAGCACGCCGCCTGGGTGGACAACGCGCCCCGGCCGCAGGGATCCGTCGCTGTCGTCGATCCCGCCCAGGAGGCCGACGCCATCGCCGCCCTCGCGGCCACCGCCGCCGTCATCGGGCGGGTGCCCGAGCGACGCAGGCCCGAGCCCGTCGCCGAGATTCCGCGGCCCGCTCCCTCGCTCTTCCTGCTCGACCTCGCCATGCCCCGGGACATAGACGCCGCCGTGCACCGGCTGGGCGGGGTGCGGCTCGTCGACATCGAGTCCCTTGCCGAAGCCTCGGCGGACGCTCCCATGGCGGCCGACGTCGATCAGGTCCGCCGTATCGTCGCGGACGAGGTCGCCGCCTTCGGGGCGGCGCTGCGGGCCGCGCACATCACGCCCACCGTCGTCGCGCTGCGCACCATGGCCGCCGATGTCGTCGCGAACGAGATCGCGCGGCTCGACGGGCGGCTGCCGGGCCTCGACGACAAGCAGCGCGGGGAGATCACACAGACCGTGCGGCGCGTGGTCGACAAGCTGCTGCACGCACCGACCGTACGGGTCAAGCAGCTCGCGGCCGAGCCCGGCGGGGCCGGGTACGCGGACGCGCTGCGGACCCTGTTCGACCTCGACCCCGAGACGGTGGCCGCCGTCTCCCGCGCCGAGGACAGCACCACCGATGAGAAAGACCGAGGCTCGTCATGAGTACCAAGGCGCTACGGCTCGGGACCAGGCGGAGCAGACTCGCCATGGCCCAGTCCGGGCGGGTGGCGGATGCCGTGAGCCAGGTGACCGGACGGCCTGTCGAGCTCGTCGAGATCACCACGTACGGCGATGTGTCCAGGGAGGCGCTCGCGCAGATCGGCGGCACGGGTGTGTTCGTGACCGCGCTGCGGGAGGCCGTGCTCAAGGGCGAGGTCGACTTCGCGGTGCACTCGCTGAAGGACCTGCCGACCGGGCAGCCGGACGAGTTGACGCTGGCCGCGCTCCCCGAGCGTGAGGACCCGCGTGATGTCCTGGTCGCCCGGGACGCCCTCAAGTTCACCGACCTGCCCCGCGGTGCCCGCATCGGTACCGGTTCGCCCCGGCGTACCGCGCAGCTGAACGCGTACGCCCGCGTGCACGGACTTGATATCGAGACGGTTGCGATCCGGGGGAACATAGACACCCGCGTGCGGTTCGTGCGCGATGGTGAACTGGATGCGGTCGTGCTGGCCGCGGCAGGGCTGCAGCGCATCGGCCGTATCGACGAAGTGACCGATTTCCTCTCGGTCGACACAGTTTTGCCCGCTCCCGGCCAGGGAGCACTGGCGATCGAGTGCACCGCGGACAACGCGGACCTGATCGCAGCGCTCGGCGAGCTCGACGACCCGTTCACGCGGGTGGCCGTGACCGCCGAGCGGTCACTGCTCGCCGCCCTGGAGGCCGGTTGCAGTGCCCCTGTGGGGGCGCTGGCCGACCTGCTGGCCGACGGGCAGATTGTCAAGGAAATGCGCCTGCGGGGCGTCGTCGGCACCACCGACGGCTCGCGCATGGTGCAGTTGTCCACCACCGGTCCCGTGCCCGAGTCGTACGACCAGGCAACGGCGCTCGGTCGCGAACTCGCGACCGAGATGCTCGCCCAGGGCGCGGCCGGTCTGATGGGGGAGCGAGCACAGTGAGCCCCACCACCCTTCCCGCCGGTCCTGAACACGGGCACGTCACCTTCCTCGGTGCCGGACCCGGAGATCCGGGACTACTGACTCTGCGCGCCGTCGAGGCGCTCACGAACGCGGACGTTCTCGTCGCCGGGCACGAGGTGCTCGACGTCGTGCGCGTCCACGCTCGGTCGGGCGTCGCCGTCGTGGACACGGACACCGAGTTGCCCTCGGCTCCGGGTCCGGGCACGGGCGCGCCCCAACTGACAGTCGTTGACGGCACGTCAACAACCCCTGCTGTCCCCGCTGTACGGGATGCCGCACATCTTGTCATGGAGGCCGCCAGGGGTGGCAGGCGGGTCGTGCGTGCGGTGTCCGGGGACCCCGGGCTCGACGCGTACGCCGCCGAGGAGATGCTGGCCTGCGTCCGCGCGGGCGTTCCCTTCGAGGTCGTGCCCGGTGTGGCCGCGGCCGTCGGTGTACCCGCGTACGCCGGTGTCCCGCTGCGGGACGCGCAGGGCGCGGACGTGCGGTTCGTGGACGCGCGGACGGCCTCCGACCGGTGCTGGACGGAGGTGGGGGTGTCGGACGGGACCGTGGTCGTGTCGACGTCCCTGGACTCCGTGGGCGCCGCCGCCGGGGAGCTGGTCGCGGCCGGGCGCAAGCCCGACACCCCGATGACCGTCACCGTCGCCGGTACGACCACGCGGCAGCGCACCTGGACGGCCACCCTGGGCACCATCGCCCAGACGCTCAAGCAGGCCAAGGTGCTGCCCTCGCCCGAGGGCGGCCGGCCGGTGATAGCCGTGGTCGGTGAGCGCTCGGCCGCCGCGCAGCGCGACCAGCTGTCGTGGTTCGAGAACAAGCCGCTGTTCGGCTGGAAGGTTCTCGTGCCGCGTACGAAGGAGCAGTCGGCCTCGCTCTCCGACCAGCTGCGGTCCTACGGGGCCGTGCCGCACGAGGTGCCGACGATCGCCGTCGAGCCGCCGAGAACGCCCCAGCAGATGGAGCGGGCGGTCAAGGGGCTCGTGACCGGGCGCTACGAGTGGATCGCCTTCACCTCGGTCAACGCCGTCAAGGCCGTCCGGGAGAAGTTCGAGGAGTACGGGCTCGACGCCCGGGCCTTCGCGGGGATCAAGGTCGCCGCGGTGGGCGAGCAGACCGCCAAGGCGCTGGTCGCCTTCGGTGTGAAGCCCGATCTGGTGCCCTCCGGGGAGCAGTCGGCCGCGGGTCTCCTCGAGGACTGGCCGCCGTACGACCCCGTCTTCGACCCGATCGACCGGGTCTTCCTGCCGCGCGCCGACATCGCCACGGAGACCCTGGTCGCCGGGCTCATCGAGCTCGGGTGGGAGGTCGACGACGTCACCGCCTACCGGACCGTGCGGGCCTCGCCGCCGCCCGCGGACACGCGGGAGGCGATCAAGGGGGGCGGGTTCGACGCCGTTCTCTTCACGTCGTCGTCGACGGTGCGGAACCTGGTCGGTATCGCCGGGAAGCCGCACAACGTGACCGTGATCGCGTGTATCGGTCCCGCCACGGCGAAGACCGCCGAGGAGCACGGGCTGCGGGTGGACGTGATGGCTCCCGAGCCGTCCGTGCACAAGCTGGCCGAGGCGCTGGCCGACTTCGGGCTGAAGCGGCGGGCGGCGGCGGTCGAGGCCGGCGATCCGGTGACGCGGCCGAGTGAGCGGCGGCCGGGGGCTCGGCGGCGGCGGTCCACGACCTGAGGGGTTGGTTGTTTGTCCGCGGGTGCGTGGGGGCTGAGGTTTTGCGCAGTTCCCCGCGCCCCTGGATGCCTGCGGCGGCCCGCTGCGGCCCGGTGGGGGCGTGTGTAGCGCCTGCTCGTAGTGGTGGGGTCGGGGCACCGTCTCCTTCGCACCGTGGGCGACTGCAACTCCTCAGGGGCGCGGGGAGTTCGACAAACCGCGCTGGGGGCCGACGTCACGTCGGCAAAGGGGCCCACGAGGCGGGCGTAGCTTAGGTGTATGACGACGTACGGTTCCTTTCCCGGTGCGCGGCCCCGGCGGCTGCGGGTCAACCCCGTCATGCGGCGGATGGTTGCCGAGACCCGGCTGCACCCCGCTGACTTCATCCTTCCGGCGTTCGTGCGGGAGGGCGTCAGTGAGCCCGTGCCGATCGCGGCCATGCCCGGAGTCGTGCAGCACACCCGGGACACCCTGAAGAAGGCCGCCGCGGAGGCCGTCGCGGCCGGGATCTCCGGGATCATGCTCTTCGGGGTGCCGGAGGAGTCGAAGAAGGACGCTCTGGGGACGCCGGGCACCGACCCGGACGGGATTCTGCAGGTCGCCCTCCGGGACGTGCGGGCCGAGGTCGGTGACGAGCTGCTCGTGATGTCCGACCTGTGTCTCGACGAGACGACCGATCACGGGCACTGCGGGGTGCTGGACGCCGAGGGGCGGGTCGACAACGACGCGACTCTCGAGCGGTACGCCGAGATGGCCCAGGTGCAGGCGGATGCCGGTGCCCATGTGGTCGGGCCCAGCGGGATGATGGACGGCCAGATCGGGGTCGTACGGGATGCCCTTGATCAGATCGGGCGGGAGGATGTCGCCATCCTCGCGTACACGGCCAAGTACGCCTCCGCGTTCTACGGGCCGTTCCGGGAGGCCGTCGGCTCCTCGTTGCAGGGTGACCGCAAGACGTACCAGCAGGATCCGGCGAACGCGCGGGAGTCGCTGCGGGAGCTCGCCCTCGATCTGGAGGAGGGCGCCGACATGGTGATGGTCAAGCCGGCCGGGCCCTACCTCGACATCCTCGCGCGGGTCGCCGACGCCGCGGACGTGCCCGTCGCCGCCTATCAGATCTCCGGCGAGTACTCGATGATCGAGGCCGCCGCCGAGAAGGGCTGGATCGACCGGGACCGCGCGATCCTGGAGGCGCTGACCGGAATCAAGCGGGCCGGGGCGCAGAACATCCTCACCTACTGGGCCACCGAGGTGGCGCAGAAGCTCGGCTGACGACGCCGCCGGGCGGCGTGTCGCGGCAACGGTTCGAGCTCGGTCCGGATACGGGCGGGGCTCGTTCCGGCCAACGTCCGGATAACAACGCCCACTTCGCTTGGTGATCTTCTGGTGTTCTGTCCGTAATTCGCATCCGGATGTGGTGGATTTGTCGGGCTGCGTCGAGTCTTCGGCTTGATGGACCGCTTACATCCGTCGAATTGACGAGTTCCCGACATCCTCCATATCTTCTGCGCCTGGCCTGATCCATTCGGAACAGTTCCGAACGCCGATCCCTGGGGGGACACCACCATGAACTACTTCCTCGACGTGCTGAAGAAGTACGCCGTGTTCAGCGGCCGCGCGCGCCGCAAGGAATACTGGATGTACACCCTGTTCGTCACGATCATCTACATCGTGCTCGCCGTCATCGGTGCCGTGGCCAAGCAGGCGTGGATCCCGATCATCTTCTACGTCGCCATCCTGCTCCCCAGCCTCGCCGTCCTCGTGCGCCGCCTGCACGACACCGGCCGCAGCGGCTGGTGGGTCCTGTTCGGTCTGGTTCCGCTCGCCGGTGGCATCACCCTCCTCGTCTTCACCTGCCTCGACGGTGAGCCGGGCGAGAACAAGTTCGGCCCCAACCCGAAGGGTTTCGCCCCGGCGCACGTGTGATGCCGTAACTCCGCTTCGAGGCCGCCCGGTCAGTGCTGGGCGGCCTTCTGGTTTTCCACGGGGGTGAGGACCGCCGCCCTGTCCTTGGCCGGGCCCTCGTCGCGTACGCCCTGGCCGTCTTTGCAGCCCGTCAGGGTGGCCAGGGCGAGGAGGGCGAGGACCGTCGCGGTGCGTATGCGGGGGGTGGGGGGTCGGAAGGGCATGGGATCAGGCTGCGGGGGAGAGGGCGCGATCGCCAGGCCTGGCCGGGGATTCGGGACGGGATCGTCGCGGGGAACGCGTTGACCTGTGCGGATGTGGTTTCCCGTGTCCCTCGCGTGGGATGCGGGACGGGGCATCTCGGGCACCGGGCACCATCAAGTCGCCCTGGGAGTTAGGTTCTTGACCATCGCGGTGGTGGTCCGTCGTGGGACCGACGCATTCACAGGGGAGACGCCCATGTCCGGTGACGCGCTGAGCCAGGACCCGGCCGAGCTGGCCAGGAGGATCGACACCACCAAGGCACATCCGGCCCGTGTCTACGACGTCTTCCTCGGCGGCAAGGACAACTACCCCGCCGACCGGGCGGCGGCCGCCGCCGCGCTCGCCGCCAACCCCCGCGGCTACCTCGACGTACGCCACAACCGCGACTTCATGCGCCGGGCCGTCGACCGGCTGACCGCGCGGGACGGGATCCGGCAGCTCCTCGACATCGGCACCGGGCTGCCGACCGCGGAGAACGTCCACCAGATCGCCCAGCGGATCCGGCCCGACTCCCGGGTCGTCTACGTCGACAACGACCCGGTGGTGCTGGCGCACGCCCGCGCGCTGCTCACGAGCGGGCCCGAGGGGCGCACGGACTACATCGACGCCGACTTCAAGAGCCCCGCGCAGATCCTCGAACAGGCCGCCAAGACCCTGGACTTCGACCAGCCGATCGCACTGTGCCTGGTGGCGCTCCTGCACTTCGTCGAGGACGACGAGGCCTATCCGATCGTGCGGGAGCTCGTGGAGGCCCTGCCCTCCGGCAGCCGGATCGTGCTCAGCCATCTGACCGACGAGATGCATCCCGAGCCCACCCGCGCGGTCCAGCGCACCTACACCGAGCGCGGGTTCACCTTCGTGTTCCGGTCCCGGAGCGAGGTGGAGCGGTTCTTCACCGAGGTGCCGGGCGTCTCGCTGGACGAGCCCGGTGTGGTGCCCGCGCATCGGTGGCACCCCGGGCCCGCGCCCGCGCCGCCCGCCATCGACGCGGAGGACTTCGAGTCCCTCGACGACATCGAGAAGATCCGCTACCGCGACATCAACGACGTCACGGACGACGACATCAACGTCTACGGGGCGACCGGCACCAAGGCGTGAGCGGGGGTCCGGCGTCCGTATCGCGGAAAGGTGCTTGTAGGCGGCACTCAGTTCTTTAGGCTGCGCAGCACCCAGTCTCCGCAGAGTCAGGAGCCGTGCCATGACGGTGCCCACGTCCGCTTCCGTGCCGCCGCTCGCCGCCCGGGCCCGGGCCGTCGGTGGGTCGCCGGTACGGGACATCCTCGCCGTCACCGCCCGCCCCGAGGTCATCAACTTCGCGGGCGGGCTGCCGGCCCCCGAACTGTTCGACGCCGAGGGGATCGCGGCGGCATACCGGGCGGTGCTCGCCGAGATGCCCGAGCGGGCGCTCCAGTACTCGACCACCGAGGGCGAGCCCGTGCTGCGGGCGGCCCTGGCGGAGCGGATGGCGGTGCGCGGACTCGCCACCGACGCCGACGACGTCCTCGTCACGACCGGCTCGCAGCAGGCGCTGTCGCTGCTCGCCACCGCCCTGATCGAGCCCGGCGACACGGTCCTCGTCGAGAGCCCCTGTTACCTGGCCGCGCTTCAGGCCTTCGGGCTCGCGGGCGCCCGGGTGGTGGCCGTGCCGGGGGACGACGAGGGGCCCGATCCCGTGGCGCTGGAGGAGCTCGTCGTGCGGGAGCGGCCCAAGCTGCTCTACACCGTGCCCACCTTCCAGAACCCGACCGGGCGGACCATGTCCGCGGGGCGCCGGGCCGCCGTCGCGTCCGTGGCCGCGCGGTGCGGGCTGTGGATCGTCGAGGACGACCCGTACGGCGAACTCCGCTTCGAGGGCGAGCGGGTGCCGTGGATCGCCGCCCACGAGGAGGTCCGCGACCGGGTCGTGCTGCTCGGGTCCTTCTCCAAGGTCATGGCCCCCGGCCTGCGGCTGGGCTGGCTACGGGCGCCCGGCGAGCTGCGGCGGGCCTGCGCGGTCGCCAAGCAGGCCGCCGACCTGCACACCCCGACCGTCAACCAGCTCGCCGCGGCACGCTACCTGGCCGACCGGGACCTCGACGCGCATGTACGCCGCGTCGCGGGCGTCTACGGGGAGCGGCGGGACGCCATGCTCACGGGACTGGCCGACGCCCTGCCCGAGGGGTCGGTCTGGACGCGTCCCGAGGGCGGCATGTTCCTCTGGGCGCGGCTTCCGTCGTCGTACGACACGACCGCGCTGCTGCCGCGGGTCGTGACGCGGGATGTGGCCTACGTCCCGGGGGCGCCCTTCTACGCCGGTGAGCCCGACCGCTCGACCCTGCGGCTCTGCTTCGTGACGCAGACGCCGCAGGAGATCGGGGAGGGGCTGCGGCGGCTGGGGGAGGGACTGCGGGGCGGCCCGGCCGGGGTGTGAGACGTGTCAGCCGAAGGGTGAGACGGCCGGGGAGGTCCAGAAGGTCACGGTCGGACCGTAGGAGCCGTCCTCCTCGTCGCTGACCTCGACGGTGATCTCCAGGTCGGGGTACCGGGCGGACAGGACGCCCTGCCAGCATTCCCCCAGGGCCAGCGCGAGTTGGGGCAGTTCCTCGCCGAGTTGATCGTCGTCCGTGAGGGCGGTGTTGTTGAAGGTGCCCCACAACTCGACGTGATTGACGACGACTTCGATTCGATTTCGATCGTCACCCAGCTTCGTGAACCAGTCGTCGACAGTGCTCTGGCGGAAGCGCTCCTTGAGGAACACGCAGCCGCGGTACTCGACCGTTTCGGGGCAGAACAGCCAGGCCGCGGCCAGGACGAAACGAAGGCCGCCCTCGAAGTCGAGGTAGTTGTCCGGGTCGAGATCCTCGTTCTTCCAGTCGGTCCGCCACTTCTTGAAGAAGGCCGGCAGCTCACGCTCGGACCACGACGGTTTGATGCTGCTCACGGGATCTCCCAGGGGAACGCGGTGCGCACGTCCTTCGACTCACCCACAAAGACTTGCCCGGTCTTGGGGTTGGTATTGTGCACCATTTCTACGACATGTGGTGTCTCTACTCCGTTGTGCGACGCCCCCTCCAAGTCCACTCGCTTCAAGGCGCGACCTTCGGAGTCGTAGGTGGAGTAGCTGGTCACCTTGCCCGTCTGTGGATCGGTCTTGTACATGGTCCCGTTCTTCGGACCGTTCTCCTTCGGAAGTTTGAGGCCTCCGCGGCCAGAGCCGGTACCAGTGCCCTCGTACTTCTGGCCGTTCTTGATCAGATCGGACGCCGGCTGCTGGGACGAGCCGCCGGTGCCGGAGCCCTCGCTGTTCATGCGCAGGGGTTCGACCTGGGAGTCGCTCGTGGCGTGCTGGGCGAGGTCCACGGCGCCGGCGCCCGCCAGGCCGACGCCCGCGGTGATCCCGGCGGCGGAGACCACGTTGAGGGGCACACCGGCGATGGCACCGACCCCGGTGGCGTCCAGGGCGACGCCGAGACCTTCGCCGCCGGCGCTGACACCGGCCAGGAGCATGCCGCCGAGCATCGCCGCGCTGTCGCCGGGGTGCTGGACCATGGCGTTCCCGAAGGAGGCGAGGTCGTTGACGACGGTCTTGCCGCCGTCGAGCAGGCCCTCGCCCACGTCGCCGAGAACGTCACCGACCTTGGACCAGAATCCCGGGCGCTCCGGGGCGGACTCGGTGGCCTTCCGCACCAGCGCGGCCGCGGTGTGTCCGGCGGTGTTCACATTGCCGCGGGCCGTGTCGAGATCCGCGCGGGCGGCGGCACGGTCCGCTTCACCGGGATCGTTGAAGGGGATCTCGGTGGTGTCCCCTTTTCCACGCGCCTCGGTGACCTGCCGGTCGTGTTCGTTCTTGGCGTTCGTGGTGGCCGCCTCGCCGCGCGCGTACCGGGAGATGGCGTCGGCGGCGCGTTGCTGGGCCGCGCGCAGGGTGTGGAGGTAGTCGTACAGCGCGTTCGCGGCGGCGTGGAACTCGTTGCCCGCCTCGGTCCATCGGGCGGGCTGGCCGTGGAAACGGTCCCGGAAGGCGTCCCCGGCGGGGCCCCGCCAGCCGTCCACGGTGTCGATCTTCGCCAGTCCTTCGCCGGCCTCGATGAGGACGTCACCGTAGGCGAGCAGGGACTGTGCAGTCGTGGTCAGGGAGTCCGGTGAGCCGGGGACGAGCGCGCGGGGGTCCGACGTCTCGCCGAGCTCGGCCATCAGGACGCCCCCGGGTCTGTTCCGGAGGGCGACTGAAGGATGCCCTCGGTGGAGAGCTGGATGTGCTGCTCGGCCGCTTCGTAGTTCGTGACGCAGCGGTTCAGCCGGTCGGAGACCTCGGAGCCGTCGGAGGCCAGGTGCGAGACGCCGATGTTCCACCGGTCGGTGAAGTCGACGATCGCGGAGGCCAGTTCGTCGTGTCCGAAGTCGCCCTTGGGGACGTCGATGTCGCTCACCTTCTTGGTGGCCATCGCGTCCAGCGTGGTGCTGATCCCGGAGGCGGCCTTGCGGAGCGCGCCGAGGTCCACGGAAAAGCCGTCGGGCATGCTGAGCGCCCTCCCCCTGTTAAGGACCGCAAACGAAAAGGGAGTTTAGCGACGGATTCAGTGAGTCGAGGCGGGAGGGGGTGACTTGAAAGGGAATTTGCTTGTGGGAGACCTCCGGTTTGCCTTTCAGTCCCACCAGAAGGACCAGACGCGTTGGCCCAGCACCGCGTGTTCGGCGTACGCGCGCAGGGTCTCGTGATCGCCCTGGGTGATGTTGTCCGGGCAGAACGCGAAGTGCTCGGCGGCGACGGCCTCCGCCTCCTCCCTGGTCGTGGGCGGGGCGGCGACGGACACGGTCAACTGGTCGAAGCCGAGCGCGATGACACGTATGCCGAAGCGGTCCTCCCAGTCACGGAGGACCGAGCACAGCCGGGCCGTGTCACCCTCGAAGTTCACCGGTCCCGTCCAGCCGATGGCCGCCGGGATGTCCGCGCTGCGGCGGGCCGGGACCAGGGCGAGACGGGGCTCCTTGAACCACGAACCTTCGTCGAGGAGCGCGTCGGCGGTCTCGGCGGCCCGGGTGTCGGGGTCGGCGGGGAAAGACTCGGGGGCCGGGGCCAGGCCGGGCCAGGTCTCGTCGTAGGGGGCGACCGTCTCGTCGAGGTCGTCGGGCTCCTCGATCGCGTACGCCCAGTACTCCGCCAGCAGTTCCTCCGGGTCGTGATCCCCGGGGTACGACATCTCCCCGGGCATCAACTCCCACTCCTCCGGCCCGCCCTGCGTACCGCCGACGTCTATCAGCACCGGCAGCAGCCCGGCCCGTGCGGCCGGTGCCCCGAGCGCCGTCCACGCCCCGGAGGACGCGGCGTACTCGGCATGCCACAGCAGCGGTTCGTGCCAGGGCCCCTCGTCGGTCGCGTCGATCAGTCTCCCCAGGGGGAGTCCAAGTCCGAGCGAACGACCGCTCGGGTCTGCCGCGAGGGTGGGCAGCGGGTTGGGAAGAGTCGCCATGTCAGTGACTGTAGGGGCCGCCACTGACAATGGCCGACGGTGCGCTACTTGAGGGCGGTGGTGAAGGCGGTCCAGGTGGTGGGAGTTACCCGGAGGGTGGGTTCCGGGTGCTTGGAGTCGCGGATGTGGATGGCCCCGGTCTCCTCGGCTACCTCGACGCACTGGCCGCCCTCGCTGCTGCTGTAGGTCGACTTGAACCACTGAAGTGCGGTGCTCATAGCTCTCCTACCAGACGGTCCAACCAGCTTCTGGAGTCCTCGATGGTGAGGGCCTGAGTCCGCAGCATCGCATATTTGCGCGCGAGGATGGACACCTCATCCGCGTCGGATACCCACTGGCTGCCGCGCTGGGACTCGGTGTAGGCGAGGTGCTGGTGGTCGGGAGTCTCCAGGAGCGTGAAGGGGCCCGCGTCCCCCGCATGCGCTGTGCGGTTCAGCGGCAGGATCTGCAAGGACAGGCAGGGGAGTTCGGAACATTCGCGCAGGAAGCGCAACTGGTCCAGGTGCGTCCCGTGGCCGCCCGTAGGCATGAGGAGCGCGGGCTCCCAGACGACGAAGCTCAGCGTCGGCGGGACCTTGCGGTGCAGGATCTCCCGGCGGCCGACGCGCGCGGCGACCTTCGTCTCCAACTCGTCGGCGTCGTACGCCGGAACACGTCCACCCAGCAACGCGCACGCGTACCGCTCGGTCTGGAGCAACCCCGGCACCACCAGGGCGTCGTACCAGGACAGGGCGATGGCCTCGCGCTCGTGCTCGACGTACAGCTCGGCCCACATCGGGAACTGGTCGATGTCCGGCAGGTGGGCCACCCCCGCCGCCAACATCCCCTTCGTCTCCAGGACTTCGTCCAGCAGCGCGGCCAGGTCCGGTTTCAGCGTCCGTCTGCCCTGCTCGATCGACGCGATGGTCTCCTCGTCGACGCGTACGAGGTCGGCGAGGACAATCTGGGTGTGGCCCGCGGCGCGGCGCGCGGTGCCGAGTTGCTTCCCCAGCATCTTCATGGACGTGAGGTTCTTCGGCCGCGGTGGCTTCCTGGCGCTCATGCAGGTCTCCATCCCCCTCGGGGCGTGTACGTCACCGGGTGTGAACCCGTACAAAAAATCTGTACGGGTTCACCGAGTGATCAACGCTAGTCACTCTCCGCGACTCTCGTCCCGTGAACGAGACGACCCAACTACCGCTCCTGCGCGAGAGGTTCTTCCGCCGCGAACGCCGAACCGCGCAGGCAGCACGCCGCTTCACGGCCGAGGTCCTGGCCGGCTGGGGCCTCGCGGAGACCTCGCGTGCGGACGACGTACTGCTCTGCGTGAGCGAACTGGTGACGAACGCACTGCTGCACGGCGTACCGCCAGGACGCCAGTTGCGGCTGTTCCTGCGGTACGACGTGAGCGCCCTGGTCGTCGAGGTGCACGACAGCGGGGGCGGTGTGCCGCACATCGTCCGTGACGGGGACGAGGGCGGACGGGGGCTGTTGCTGGTGGCCGCGCTGAGTGACCGGTGGGGGGTGCGGGAGCGGGAGCCTGGGAAGACGGTGTGGTGCGAGTTCGTGGTGCCGTAGCGCGAGGTCCCGCGAGGGTATGTACTGACAGGTGTCTGCCTCGGGCAGGCGCCGGCCGCGATGCTCTTGGCATGACCAAAACGAGTGTCCCGATCACCGTCTTCGCCCGTACGACGTCCAGCCCCGCCCACACCCACCGGGTCATCGTGCCGATCGACCTCGCCCAGGTGTTCAAGCCGTGGGGACCCTTCCCCGGCGTCGCGGAAGTGCGCGACCAGACCGGCACCTGGGACCGGCCGGGGATGTCGCGCCAGACCTGGTTCACCGACGGCTCCAAGGCCGACGAGCGTCTTACCGAGATCGCGGAAGGGCACGGGTTCGCCTACGAGCTGAGTGGCTTCACCAACGTGCTGGCCAAGCTGGTCTCCGGGGTGCGCGGCGAGTGGTCGTTCCTGCCCGACGGCTCCGGCACGTCGATCCGGTGGACCTACGACTTCCGGCCGCTGCCAGGCCGCCGCTGGATCGTCGCGGGGCCGTTCAAGCCCCTCTGGGCCAGCTACATGCGCGCTGCACTCACCAGGATGGTGACCGTGGTGCAGGAAACGCCCGATGGCATCATGGAGGCGTGAGCGACCTGAGCTTCGGCGCCTTATTACGCGGCTGGCGCGACCGCCTCGACCCGGCCGACGCCGGCTACGCCCCCTCGGCCCGGCGCCGCGCCCCTGGCCTGCGCCGCGAGGAACTCGCCGAACTCGCCGGCCTCTCCGTCGAGTACGTGCTGCGCCTGGAGCAGGGCCGGGCCACCCATCCCTCCGCGCAGGTCGTCTCTGCCATCGCCCGCGCACTGCGGCTCACCCCGGCCGAACGCGACCAGCTCTTCCGCGCCGCCGGCCTGCTCGCCCCGCGCGACCACACCGTCGGCACTCACGTGCCGCCGAGCATCCGCCGTCTCGTCGCCCGCCTCGGTGCTCTCCCGATCGGCGTGTTCGCCGCCGACTGGAGCCTGCTGTGGTGGAACGACATGTGGACGGCCCTGCACGGCGACCCGTCCGGCCTGCCGCCCGCCGAACGCAACCTCGCCCGCGCACTCTTCGGCACGGGAGAGGGTCGCTGGCACCTGTACCCCGTCTCATCGGCGGCCGGACCGTACGCGTTCGAGACGGCGATCGTCGCGGACCTGCGCGAAGCGGTCGCCCGCTATCCGGCCGACCCGGAGCTGGCCGCGCTCGTCGACGGGTTGCGCAAGTCCTCGCCGTTCTTCGGTGAACTGTGGGCCGTGGCGGGCATGGAGCAGCTGACCGGGGACCTGAAGACGATCAGCCATCCCGAACTCGGCGACGTCACCCTGGACTGCGACGTGCTGACCTTGCCGGGAGTCGACCTGCGCATCGTCACCTACACAGCGGCCCCGGGAACCCGCGGCGCCGACCAACTCGATCTCATGCATGCGTCCCGGCTCAGCGAAGCCCGCCCGGTCAGAGGCGCTCGGGCGTCCTGATACCCAGTAGGGCCATGCCCTGGTGCAGGGTGCGGGCGGTCAGGTCGCACAGGAACAGGCGGTTCTCGACCTGCGCCGGGGTGTCGGCCTTGAGGACCGGGCACTTGTCGTAGAAGGACGTGTACAGGGAGGCGAGCTGGTAGAGGTACGCCGCCAGCTTGTGGGGGGCGTACTCCGCGGCAGCCTCGAAGACCGTGTCGCCGAACGCGTCCAAATGCAGGCCCAACGCCCGCTCCGCCTCGGTCAGTTCGAGCTCCGGGTGGGCGGTCGGCCGTACCTCTCCCGCCTTGCGCAGGATCGACCGGATACGGGCGTACGCGTACTGGAGGTACACGCTCGTGTCGCCGTTCAGCGACACCATCTGGTCGAGGTCGAACTTGTAGTCGCGGCTGGGGGACGTGGACAGGTCGGCGTACTTCACCGCGCCGATGCCCACCTGCGCCGCCCGCTCCTGGATCTCGTCCTCGGTGAGGTCGAGCGCCTTCTCGCGAACGACCTCCGCGGCCCGCTGCACGGCCTCGTCCAGCAGGTCCTCCAGCTTGACCGTCTCGCCCTCACGCGTCTTGAACGGCTTGCCGTCCGCGCCGAGCACCGTGCCGTAGCCCATGTTGTGCGCGGTGACGTCGTCGTTCAGCCACTCTGCCCGGCGGGCCGCCTCGAAGACCATCTTGAAGTGCAGCGACTGGCGTACGTCCACGACGTAGAGGAGCGTGGTCGCCTTGAGGTCGACGACGCGGTTCCTGATCGCCGTCAGGTCGCTCGCCGCGTACCCGAAGCCGCCGTCGGCCTTCTGCACGATCAGCGGGACCCGCTGGTCGTCCTTGCCGCGGATCTCGTCGAAGAAGACGACCAGCGCGCCCTCGGAGCGCTCCGCGACGCCCTTCTCCTCCAGGAGGCGGGCGGTCTCCGGCATGTTGTCGTTGTACGCCGACTCGCCGACGATCTCGTCGTCCCGGATCTCCATGTCCAGCTTCTCGAAGACCGAGTAGAAGTAGACCTTCGACTCGTCCACGAACTGCTGCCAGAGCTCGAGCGTCTCCTTGTCGCCGGACTGCAGGGCGACAACCCTCTTGCGGGCCCGCTCCTTGAACTCCTCGTCCGCGTCGAACACCGCACGCGACGCCTTGTACACCCGGTTCAGGTTCGACATGGCCTGCTCGCCGTCGACCTGGTCCGCGGGGGCCAGCTCACCGGGGTTCTCGATCAGGTACTGGATGAGCATGCCGAACTGGGTGCCCCAGTCGCCGATGTGGTGCCGGCCGATCGTCCGCTCGCCGGTGAAGTCGAGCATGCTCCGCAGGGCGTCGCCGATCACCGCGGAACGCAGGTGACCGACGTGCATCTCCTTCGCCACGTTCGGCTGGGCGTAGTCGATCACCGTGATGCCGGGCCGGTCCTTGAGCGGTACGCCGAGACGGTCGCCGTCCTCGTACCGGGCGGCGAGGTTCTCGGTGATCGCCCTGTCGGTGAGCGTGATGTTGAGGAAGCCGGGGCCGGAGACCTCGATGTCCTTGATCACGTCACCGGTGACGATCCCGGCGACCACCTGCGTCGCCAGGTCCCTCGGGTTCGCCTTCGCCTTCTTGGCGAGCGCCAGGATGCCGTTCGCCTGGAAGTCGGCCCGGTCGCTGCGTCGCAGCAGTGGGTCCGCGGATGCCTCCGGCAGGGTGGCGGAGATCGCGGAGCCGAGCTGCTGGTTGACGGAGTCGCTGAGGGACGTGACCGGGGCCATGGGGAAGGGTGCCGTTCTCCTCGGGGGATCAGATAGACACCGTCAGTATCCCATGGGGTGGGAAGCGGTTTTTTGGGCGCAGGCCGGTGGGGGCTTGGCGCGCCCCGCGGCGGAGCCGCAAATCGATACAGCCCCGCGCCCCCAGGAGAGGCGGCTTCGCCGCTCTCTCGGAGGGTGGGAGAATGGAGCCTCCATCAACGCCATCAGTAAAGAGGACGTGCCGATCGTGGGTCAGAGCGCTGAGACCACCGACTGGGTCTCCCGTTTCGCGGATGAGGTCATCGAGGAGTCGGAGCGTCGGGCCCCGGGCAAACCGGTCGTCGTCGCGTCCGGGCTGTCCCCCTCCGGACCCATCCACCTCGGGAACCTCCGCGAGGTCATGACCCCGCACCTCGTCGCCGACGAGATCCGGCGCCGGGGCCACCAGGTGCGGCACCTGATCTCCTGGGACGACTACGACCGGTACCGCAAGGTGCCGGCCGGTGTCCCCGGGGTCGACGACTCGTGGGGCGAGCACATCGGCAAGCCGCTGACCTCCGTGCCCGCGCCGAAGGGGTCCGCGCACCCGAACTGGGCCGAGCACTTCAAGGCCGCCATGGTCGACGCGCTCGCCGAGCTGGGTGTCGAGTTCGACGGGATCAGCCAGACCGCGCAGTACACCTCGGGCGTCTACCGCGAGCAGATCCTGCACGCCATGGCCCACCGCGGGGACATCGACGCGATCCTCGACCAGTACCGGACCAAGAAGGCCCCGGCCGCCGCGAAGAAGCAGCAGAAGCCGCTCGACGAGGCCGAGGTCGAGGCCGCCGAGGGGTCCGGCGCGGCCGCCGAGGACGACGGGTCCTCCGGGTCCGCCGGGTACTTCCCGTACAAGCCCTACTGCGGCAACTGCGAGAAGGACCTCACCACCGTCACCTCCTACGACGACGCCACCACCGAGCTGTCGTACACCTGCAACGCCTGCGGGTTCTCCGAGACCGTCCGGCTGAACGAGTTCAACCGCGGCAAGCTCGTCTGGAAGGTCGACTGGCCGATGCGCTGGGCCTACGAGGGCGTCGTCTTCGAGCCCAGCGGGGTCGACCACTCCTCGCCCGGGTCCTCCTTCCAGGTCGGCGGGCAGATCGTCGGGATCTTCGGCGGGAAGCAGCCGATCGGGCCGATGTACGCCTTCGTCGGCATCTCCGGCATGGCGAAGATGTCCTCGTCGAAGGGCGGGGTGCCGACGCCCGGCGACGCGCTGAAGATCATGGAGCCGCAGCTCCTGCGGTGGCTCTACGCCCGCCGCAGGCCCAACCAGTCGTTCAAGATCGCCTTCGACCAGGAGATCCAGCGGCTCTACGACGAGTGGGACAAGCTGGACGCCAAGGTCGCCGACGGCACCGCGCTGCCGGCCGACGTGGCCGCACACGCGCGTGCGGTGGGCACGGCCGGCGGGGAACTGCCCCGGACGGCGCGCGTGCTGCCGTACCGGACGCTCGCCTCCGTCGCCGACATCACCGCCGGGCACGCAGACCAGGCGCTGCGGATCCTCAGCGAGCTGGACCCCGGCAACCCGCTGTCGGCACTGGACGAGGCCCGGCCCCGGTACGACAAGGCCGAAGCCTGGATCAACACCCAGGTGCCCGCCGACCAGCGGACCATCGTGCGCGCTGAGCCCGACGCCGAACTGCTGAAGTCCCTCGACGAGGCATCCCAGCAGTCGCTGCGGCTGCTCCTCGACGGGCTCGCCTCGAACTGGTCGCTCGACGGGCTCACCCACCTCGTGTACGGCGTGCCCAAGGTGCAGGCCGGGTTCTCCGCGGACGCCACGCCCAAGGAGCTGCCGGCCGAGATCAAGACGGCCCAGCGGGCGTTCTTCGCCCTGCTGTACCAGCTGCTGGTCTCCCGGGACACCGGGCCCCGGCTGCCCACCTTGCTGCTGGCCGTGGGGCAGGAGCGGGTCCGGGCGCTGCTCGGGGAGTAGGCGGTACGGAAGAGGGGCCCTCCGGTGTGGAGGGCCCCTTCTCATGTCCGGGTGGCTCAGGCGATGTGGTCTTCCTGGAGTTCCGCCGTGTGGCGGTTCGTGAAGCGGTTGACCATGCGCTCGGCGTCGCGCTGGGAGAGCACGACGCCGTACGTCGCCTCCACGTCGCCCCTGAGCTGGCCGGGGGAGGGATAGCTGCCGTCTATCGACTTCTTGAAGACCAGGTAGAAGTCGTCCTCGGTCGGCTCCGGAGCGCCGCCGCCCTCCCCGAGCTCGCGGGTGCGGCCGTCGGTCACCGGGATGGGAAAGCTGCCCGTCTCCTCCATCGAGGGGCCCGGTTCCCTCGCGGAGGGCTCCTCGTACTGGATCTGCTGCAACTCGTACTGCTCCGCCTCGAGTTGCTCCTCGTACCAGCGGTTGTACTGCTCCGCGGGGTCGTAGTCGGGGTTGTAGCCGCCCTGGTACTCGACCTGCTTGGGAGTCTCGAACCACGGGCTCTGCTCGGGCTCGGGCTCGGGCGCGGGCTGGGGGACGGCCTGCCGAGGGCCGGGAACGCTGTCGAGCTCCCGGCGCTGCTCTCCGGGAACCGCCGTTCGCTGGGCCACGGCGGCCACGGCGGCCACTTCGGCCGGGGGCGCCGGCGGCAGCAGGACCGGCTCGATACCCGCCGCTGCCAGGCCCGCCGGGGCCGTCTCCGCCAGCGGGACGCCGTAGCGGGCCAGGCGCAGCGGCATCAGGGACTCCACCGGCGCCTTCCTGCGCCAGGCCCGGCCGAAGCGGGAGTGGAGTCGGGCCTGGTAGACGAGGCGGTCCTGTTCCAGCTTGATGACCTGCTCGTAGGAGCGCAGCTCCCACAGCTTCATGCGGCGCCACAGCAGGAACGTGGGGATGGGGGACAGGAGCCAGCGGGTGAGGCGGACCCCCTCCATGTGCTTGTCCGCCGTGATGTCCGCGATACGTCCGATCGCGTGCCGGGCCGCCTCCACCGACACCACGAACAGGATCGGGATCACCGCGTGCATACCGACGCCCAGCGGGTCCGGCCAGGCCGCCGCGCCGTTGAAGGCGATCGTGGCGACCGTCAGGAGCCACGCCGTCTGGCGCAGCAGCGGGAACGGTATGCGGATCCACGTCAGAAGCAGGTCGAGGGCGAGCAGGACGCAGATGCCCGCGTCGATGCCGATCGGGAGGACATAACTGAAGTTCCCGAAGCCCTTCTGGAAGGCGAGTTCACGGACGGCCGCGTAGGACCCCGCGAAGCCGATGCCGGCGATGATCACGGCGCCGAACACGACCACGCCTATGAGCACGCGGTGCATTCGAGTCAGCTGCATGGGCGCGGCCACCCGTACTCCCCTCCCTGTACGTGTTGTTGCGCGCAACAGAGTGGCACATATGTGCTGCGCACGGATGGCCGGTACTGGCCGTCAGTGTTTCTTCAGCTCGTCTTTGCGGCCGACTTGGACGGAGATGCCGACTTCGACGCGGACGGGGACGCCGACTTCGAGGGTGCCTTGGACGGTTCCTTCGACGGGGCCTTCGAACCCGACGCGGACTCCGACGGGGCCGGGGACTTGCCACCCTCACCGTTCGCCGCCGACACCGAGGTCACCGCCTCCTTGGCGGCCTGCTCCGCGAGCTTCGTGAGGCCGTCCACGCTGGGCGCCTTGTCACCGGCCAGACCCGCGCCGTTGTAGTCGACGGTGACCACGACGTTCTCCACGCGCGTGACGACCGTCTGCTGCTTGAAGGCGCCTTCCTTCTTCTTCAGGTCGTACCGCACCAGCGTCGCCGCGTCACCCGTCCCGGAAACCGACTGCGACTTGGTGTTCTTCGCACCGGCCACCGACTGGGCGTCCTGGATCTGCTGCTCGTAGTACTTCTGCGCCTGCGCCTCACCCGTACCGCGCGAGGTGTCCGACTCGAAGCGCAGCAGCGAGACGTTCAGCCAGCGGAACTGGGAGCCCTTCACGCCGTTGTTGTCGAGGCTGCTCCAGGAGCAACTGCCGCGCGTACCCGCCTCCGACGTGCCCTTCTTGCCGGCCTTCGCAGCCTCCGGGACCAGCGACTTCAGAGTCTTCGAGGACAGCACCTTGCACGACTCCGGCAGCGACTTGTACGCCGCCGCCTGCACCGTGGGCGCCGCGCTCGCGGAGGCCGACACCGTCGCACCGGCGCCTGCGGCCTTGTCGCCACCGCTGCCGGAGCCGGAGTCGCCGGAGTCGGAGGAGCAGCCGGCGGCGATCAGCATCACCGGGACTGCGGCCGCGCAGACAAGGACGCGGTGAAGACGCTTCGCTCTCCCCCACTGCCCGAAAGACGTGGGAGGGGCCCCCAGAACACCCTGGTCACGCTCTGCTCGTCGCTGCATGGTTCCTTCACTCATGACGCTTGTGGTTCCTGCCGTCGGATCGGGTCCGAGGGGCCACGGTACGCGGTGAGGATGCTGTGCGGTCCAGCATCGAAGGCTTTGTGCGCACGGGTGAGGGGTGTGTGGAGAGCACTCAGCCGGACAGCGACCCGGCCAGCTGTGAGGCCAGTTTCCGGGCGTTGTCCTGCATTTCCTTACTGTCCGGGGTGACGCCGATCGTCGTCGGCTGCTCCTCGTACTCGATGGTCACGATCACGTTGGACGTGCGGAACGCCACAGTCACCTTGCGCTGCTGGGCCGTCGAACCCGAGTTGCTCAACGCGTCGTCCAGGAACGCCTCGTCGCCCAGATCGTCCAGGACGCGGGGCTGGACCTCGGCCGGGGTGGCGGAGGCCGAGCCACCCGGACTCGCGGAACCGCTCGCGGTGGCCGTCGGGGACGCCGAGGCGCTGGCGGTCCCGCTCGCCGCCACGTCCGAGGTGACGCCGGACGTCGCCCCCGGCGGCAGATCGGCCTTCTCCTCGGCCTGCGCGAAGAGTTGCTGCGCCTGGGTGTCGTCGCTGACGGCGTTGTCGTACGACACCACCCGTTCGAAGTCGACCGAGAGGTACTCGGTGGCGTCCGTGGCCTCCACCTTCCAACGGCAGCCGACCTTGCGGTCGGTGTCGTAGGTGAGCGTGGCGTCGCCCGCGTAGGCCTTCGTGCGCTGGTTCTCGTCGGCGATCTGCTGGATGCCGGGCAGCAGCGCGTCGAGGGTGCTCTGACTCACCACGCCACAGGCCTCGGGCAGCGTGCGGTACTTGCCGGGCTCGGCCACGACGGAGGCGGTGCCGGCGTCACCGG
The DNA here is from genome assembly GCF_040606035.1 of Streptomyces sp. NPDC005483. NCBI lineage: Bacteria > Bacillati > Actinomycetota > Actinomycetes > Kitasatosporales > Streptomycetaceae > Streptomyces > Streptomyces sp. NPDC005483. The sequence goes on along the minus strand of NZ_JBEXEA010000017.1, from coordinate 198,954 downwards.
GGTTGGCGTCGTCCGTCGTGCCGTCGCCACCGGAGCTGCTGGTGCAGCCGGCCAACAGCGCCGCGAGGAGGGCGGCGACGCCGGGTACGTAGGCCTTCCGCTGCACGGTGGGGCTCCTCTCGGAATGACTCCGGCTCGTGGGGATCTCAGTGTCCCCGCAGGTTATTCGCTTGCCGCACGGGGGTGTGCCCTGGAGACAATGTGTATCGCACGCACTGCCGTGAACGCCGGTCCGTCATCCCATACGTCGACCTTGGCACCGGTTTTGCGACTTAAGACTTCTGTTTGTTTTCCGGGGGATTGAGGACGATATGTCGTACGTGGAGATGCCGGGCGCCAAGGTCCCGATCCGTATGTGGACCGACCCGGCGACGGTGGAGGACGTGGCGCTCCAGCAGTTGCGGAACGTGGCCACCCTGCCGTGGATCAAGGGGCTGGCGGTGATGCCGGACGTCCACTACGGCAAAGGGGCGACGGTCGGGTCCGTCATCGCGATGCAGGGTGCGGTGTGCCCGGCCGCGGTGGGCGTGGACATCGGCTGCGGGATGTCAGCGGTGAAGACCTCGCTGACGGCGAACGACCTGCCGGGGGACCTGTCCCGGCTGCGGTCGAAGATCGAGCAGGCGATTCCGGTGGGGCGGGGGATGCATGACAGTCCCGTTGAGCCGGGGCGGTTCCATGGGTTGGCCACTGCTGGGTGGGACGACTTCTGGGGGCGGTTCGACGGGGTTGCGGAGGCGGTCAAATTCCGTCACGAACGGGCCGGAAAGCAGATGGGAACGCTCGGATCCGGAAATCATTTTGTTGAAGTCTGCACGGATACGACCGGCTCTGTCTGGCTGATGCTGCACTCCGGTTCCCGGAACATCGGCAAGGAACTGGCTGAGCATCACATCGGCGTGGCCCAGAAGCTCCCGCACAACCAGGGGCTGGTCGACCGCGACCTCGCCGTGTTCATCGCGCAGACCCCGCAGATGGTGGCGTACCGCAACGACCTGTTCTGGGCGCAGGAGTACGCGAAGTTCAACCGCACGATCATGATGGCGCTCCTCAAGGACGTGGTCCGCAGGGAGTTCAAGAAGGCGAAGCCGACCTTCGAGCCGGAGATCAGCGCACACCACAACTACGTTGCCGAGGAGCGTTACGACGGGATGGACCTGCTCGTGACCCGCAAGGGCGCGATCCGGGCCGGTTCCGGCGAGTACGGCATCATCCCGGGCTCCATGGGGACGGGGTCGTACATCGTGAAGGGCCTCGGCAACGAGAAGGCCTTCAACTCGGCCTCGCACGGCGCGGGTCGGCGTATGAGCCGCAACGCGGCCAAGCGGCGGTTCTCGACGCGGGACCTGGAGGAGCAGACGCGGGGCGTGGAGTGCCGTAAGGACTCCGGTGTCGTGGACGAGATCCCGGGCGCCTACAAGTCGATCGACCAGGTCATCGACCAGCAGCGGGACCTGGTGGAGGTCGTGGCGAAGCTGAAGCAGGTCGTGTGCGTGAAGGGCTGAGCCGCGCTCACTTCGGCGCGTGCATCACCGCGTAGATCATGACGAACGCCACGATGTGGATGCCGAAGAGGAAGTAGGCGAGCCACCACCACATGTGGCGTTCGTCGTGGGGGTCTTTTCTGTCCTTCTCGGGCCCGGTCACAGGTCTCGGTGGACCTTTGTGTTGGAGGCCTGGGCGCGGGGGCGCAGGACCAGGAGGTCGACGTTGACGTGGCTGGGGCGGGTGACCGCCCAGGTGATGGTGTCGGCCACGTCGTCGGCGCTGAGGGGCTCCGCGACGCCCTGGTAGACCTTCTCCGCCTTCTCCTGGTCGCCGCCGAAGCGGGTCAGGGCGAACTCGTCGGTCTTGACCATGCCGGGCGCGATCTCGATCACGCGGACCGGGCGGCCGACGATCTCCAGGCGCAGGGTCTCGGCGAGGACGTGGGCGCCGTGCTTGGCGGCGACGTAGCCCCCGCCGCCCTCGTAGGTGCCGTGGCCGGCCGTGGAGGAGACCACGACGATCGTGCCGTCGCCGCTCGCGTCGAGCTTGGGGAGCAGGGCCTGGGTGAGGTTCAGGGTGCCGATGACGTTCGTCTCGTACATCGTGCGCCAGTCGGCCGGGTCGCCGGTGGCGACCGGGTCGGCGCCGAGGGCTCCGCCGGCGTTGTTGACGAGGACGCCGATCGTCTTGAAGGCGGAGGCGAACTCGTCGACCGCGGCCCGGTCCGTCACGTCCAGCGGATAGGACGTCGCCTGGTGGCCCGCCGCGTTGATCTCCTCCGCGAGCGCCTCGATGCGGTCCTTGCGGCGGGCGGTCAGGACGACGCGGTAGCCGGCCGCGGCGAGCTGCCGGGCCGTGGCGGCGCCGATTCCGCTGCTCGCACCGGTGACGACGGCGATGCGGGAGGCGGCGGACGGTGCGGCGGTGGCCATGGGCTGCTCCTCGGGCGTGCGGATGTCGGGCTCCTCGCCAGGATAGGCGCGGCGCGGTCCGTCGCTCCGGGCGGTCCGGATCGCGGGCCGGTGAGAGCATTGAGGTGGGTGATCCTCTGAGATGCGGAGGTGGACCATGGGAGAAGCGCGTGAGGTCATGGACCGGCTCACCGAGGCGGTCACGCACCCGGATCTGAAGGCCCTTGGCGAGTTGTACGCGGAGGACGCGGTCGCCGTCACCCCCGACGAGGGGGAGATCCACGGGCGCGACGACATCGTCGCGTACTGGCGGCAGATGACGGAGGCGGTGCCGGACGGCACGTTCGAGACGCTGCACTCCTACGAGGCCGGGGACACGGCGATCGACGAGGGCGTCTTCAGCGGACGCAACACCGGGCCGATCCAGCTGCCCACCGGGGAGACGCTCCCGGCGACGCAGAAGGAGATCAGGATTCGCGGGGTCGACATCGCCACGGTGCGGGACGGCCGGATCGTGGACTACCGGCTCTACTTCGACGAGATGGAGTTCCTGGGACAGCTCGGGCTGCTGCCCGACGACGAGGCGTCCTGAGTGACGTCCTGAGCGCGGCCGCTCAGTCGCCCCGCGGGGCGTACATGATCACCGCCATGCCCACCAGGCAGATCAGCGCGCCCGTGATGTCCCAGCGGTCGGGGCGGTAGCCGTCCGCCGCCATGCCCCACAGGATCGAGCCGGCCACGAAGATACCGCCGTACGCGGCGAGGATGCGGCCGAAGTGGGCGTCCGGCTGGAAGGTGGCGACGAAACCGTAGGCGCCGAGGGCGAGGACGCCGCCCGTCGTCCACATCCAGCCGCGGTGCTCCCGTACGCCCTGCCAGACCAGCCAGGCGCCCCCGATCTCGAAGAGGGCGGCGACGACGAAGAGGGCGGCGGAGCGGGCTACGAGCATGTGGGCCAGCTTCGCATGCCGGTTCGCCGGTGCCGCTGTCACCTGATGGAGGGCGCCTGCCGGCCGCCGTACGTGGGATACATCCATGCGACCACGGCGGTTCGGGCGGCTGGAGCGAGGAGTGGGTGGCATGCGGATGCTTGCGGCGTGGGGCGCGGTGGTGGTGGCGCTGGTGGGCGGGGGTACGGCGGTCGCCGTCGGCGAGCCCGAGGCGGATCTGGCGTATCACGGGGCCGCGTCCCTCGCGGGGGAGCTGGCGGACGTGCGGTTCACGCCGCGCAATCACGGACCTGCCGCCGTGCCGGACGCGACCGTACGGCTGCGGTGGTCCGAGCCGCTCGTGAACGAGCAGACGCTGCCGCAGGGGTGTGCGCGGTCGGAGGAGCGGGTGGTGCTGTGCCGGGTGGGGGCGCTGGCGGCGGACGGGGTGGGGGAGCGGGTCGCGATGCGGGTGCGGTTGCGGGGGGTGCCGTCGGAGGTGCTGCTGGAGATCGACACGGTGTGGGGTGGGGGGACGGTGGACCGGAACCGGGAGAACGACCGGCAGCGGGTGCTGGTGCTGGACAGCGGGGACGAGTACTACTTCTGACGGGCTGCGAGGGCCGTTCTTGGTCGCGGGTGAGTGGGGACCAGGCGCGCAGGACCCCGTTGAGCCGGCGGGGCTGGTGGACGAGGGGGTGCTGACGCTCCGGGTGGCCGAGACGTACGCCCTGGACGCGGTAGTCGGTGAGCGCCTTCACGATCCACTCGGCGCGGGTGCGGACGACCGTGCCGGAGTAGCCCGCCATGGCGGCGGCGAGCAGGGTGACGGCGGTGTGGGCGACGGACATGGGCGCCGGGCCCGGGGTCAGCCCGCGGACGCTTGGGCGTACGCCGTCGGCGGGATTCCGACCGTTGCTGTGAAGTCCCGGACCAGATGGGCCTGGTCGGCATAGCCGAGGTCGGCGGCGAGGGTGGCCCAGTCGACCTCGCCCCGGGTGCCGGCGAGCTCCAGGGCCTCGTGGATGCGGTAGCGGAGGATGACCCACTTCGGACTCACGCCGACGTAGGCGGAGAAGAGCCGTTGCAGCCCCCGTACCGAGAGTCCCGCGGTGGCGGCGAAGTCGTCGACGCGGCGTACGGTTCGGTCGTCGTGGACGTGGCCGGCGAGGGCCGTGGCGAGGTCGGTCTGCGGGTCGGGGGCGGCCGGGGCGAGGGGGAGCAGGAAGGCGTCGAGTGCGGCGACGCGGGCCTCGTCGGTGGCGGGGGTCACGACGGAGCGGGCGGTGGCGGGACCGGCCTGCGGGAACACCTCGTGGGCGGGCAGTACGCGGCCGGTCCAGTGGGACACCGGGTGTTCGGGGGCGTACGGGCGGAAGCCGCCGGGGCGGAACTTCACCCCGCAGACCCGGCCTCGGCCGGTGAGCTTCCTGGTGTAGAGGCCGCCGGGGATGCCCGTCAGCTCGGCGTAGGGCGCCCCCTCGTCCTGCTCGTCCTGCTGGAAGGTGAGGTGGACGGACGGGTGCGGGACGACGTGGGAGACGTAGGGCTCGGGCAGGTCCCAGTCGATGAACCAGTACCGCTCGACGTACCGGCGCAGCGGCTCGGCGGGCTCGTGACGACGGAACCTCACCCGGGTCAGCAGCCCGGCCGGGTCGACGATCCCGCGGGTGTCGCGGCGGGGGGCGGCCATGTGCGGATCGTACGTCGGTGGGCGTCGCGTTTCTTCAAGAAGGGCGAGGGGCGGTCTTCGTACGGTCGGGGCATGGACACGAACGCGGTGAAGAAGACGTACGGCATCGGTGAGCTGCTGGGGGTGGCCCGGGAGCGGGCGGTTCCGGTGGTGCGGGGGATCGCGGACACGGCTCTCGGGGCTGCCACGCCCTGTGCGGAGTACGACGTGCGGGGGCTCGTCAATCACCTCTTCCAGGTGGTCGAGCAGTTCCAGCGGCTGGCGGCGAAGGAGCCGTCGGACTTCGGTGAGGCCGCCGCCGACCGGGTGGGCGAGGGGCCGGACTGGCGGGAGCGGTTCGTGGTGGAGGCGGACCGGCTGGTGTCGGCCTGGTCCGCGGCCGGTGCGGAGGACGGGGTGACCGGGGCGATGGGGATGCCGGCGCGGTTGGTCGGTTCTATGGCGCTGCTCGACCTGACCGTGCATGTGTGGGACCTGGCGCGGGCCACGGGTCAGGAGTACGGGGAGGCCGACGGGGCGGTGGTGGAGGAGCTGACGGGTGCGGTGGCTCAGCTCGCTCCCACGGCCAGGAAGATGGGGGTGTTCGGGGAGCCGGTGGCGGTGGCGGAGGGTGCGTCGGCGTTCGAGCGGTTGCTTGCGGGCACGGGGAGAGATCCGCGCTGGGTTTGACTTGGGCGTGAGGTGCGGCTTGGTGAGCGCGGGGGGTTGTGTTTTTCGGGTGCGGGCCGGTGGGGGCTTGTCGCGCAGTTCCCCGTGCCCCTGGGTGGGTCGGGGTGGGGCGGGGTGTGTAGGTGCGGGGCGTTCCGGCGGCTTGTCGCGCTCCCCGCGCCCCCGGGTGGGGTGGGAATAGGTGGGGGTCGGGTCTCGTTCTCCGGGTACGCGGTTATAGTTGAACCGTCAACAACCTGGAGGGTGAGCGACCATGCAGTTCGGGATCTTCAGCGTCGGCGATGTCACGCCGGACCCGACGACCGGCCGTACGCCGACCGAGCGTGAGCGGATCAAGGCCATGGTCGCGATCGCGCTGAAGGCGGAGGAGGTCGGGCTCGACGTCTTCGCGACCGGTGAGCACCACAACCCGCCGTTCGTGCCGTCGTCGCCGACCACCATGCTCGGGTACATCGCGGCGCGGACCGAGAAGCTCATCCTCTCGACCTCGACCACGCTGATCACCACGAACGACCCGGTGAAGATCGCCGAGGACTTCGCGATGCTCCAGCACCTGGCCGACGGCCGCGTCGACCTGATGATGGGCCGCGGGAACACCGGCCCGGTCTACCCCTGGTTCGGCAAGGACATCCGCGAGGGCATCAACCTCGCCATCGAGAACTACGCCCTGCTGCGCCGGCTGTGGCGCGAGGACGTCGTGAACTGGGAGGGCAAGTTCCGTACGCCGCTCCAGGGCTTCACGTCCACGCCGCGCCCGCTGGACGGGGTCGCGCCGTTCGTCTGGCACGGGTCCATCCGCTCGCCGGAGATCGCCGAGCAGGCCGCCTACTACGGTGACGGGTTCTTCCACAACAACATCTTCTGGCCGGCCGACCACACCAAGCGGATGGTCGAGCTGTACCGGGCCCGCTACGCCCACTACGGGCACGGCACGCCCGAGCAGGCCATCGTGGGCCTCGGCGGCCAGGTGTTCATGCGCCGCAACTCGCAGGACGCGGTGAAGGAGTTCCGGCCGTACTTCGACGTCGCGCCGGTGTACGGGCACGGGCCCTCCCTGGAGGACTTCACCGAGCAGACCCCGCTGACCGTCGGCTCCCCGGAGCAGGTCATCGAGAAGACGCTGAAGTTCCGCGAGTACGCCGGCGACTACCAGCGCCAGCTGTTCCTGCTGGACCACGCCGGACTGCCCCTGAAGACCGTCCTGGAGCAGCTCGACCTGCTCGGCGAGGAGGTCGTCCCGGTGCTGCGCAAGGAGTTCGCGGCGGGGCGCCCCGCGGACGTCCCGGAGGCTCCCACCCACGCGTCCCTGCTGGCCGCCGAGCAGAACAAGGAGGTCGTCGCATGAAGCTCGTCGTCGTGTCCGCGGGACTGAGCGTGCCCTCGTCCACGCGCCTGCTGGGAGACCGGCTGGCCGCCGCGGTGGGCCGCACGGCCGAGGTGGACGTGCACGTCGTGGAGCTGCGGGAACTCGCCGTGGAGATCGCGCAGAACTTCACGAACGGCTTCCCGGGCCGGGCCCTGGCCGCCGCGCAGGACGCGGTGGCCGGAGCCGACGGGCTGATCGTCGTGACCCCGGTGTTCTCGGCGTCGTACAGCGGACTGTTCAAGTCGTTCTTCGACGTGCTCGAGCCGGAGGTGCTGGCCGGGAAGCCGGTGCTGGTCGCCGCGACCGGCGGGACGGCCCGGCACTCCCTGGTCCTGGAGCACGCGCTGCGGCCGCTCTTCGCCTATCTGAAGGCCGTCGTCGTGCCGACCGGGGTGTACGCCGCCTCGGAGGACTGGGGGGCCGAGGGGCTGGACGGGCGGATCGAGCGGGCGGCGGGAGAACTCGCCGCGCTGATGGCGGGGCTGTCGGGCGGGGCGTCGGCCGGGGTGCCGGTCGGGCGGGAGCCGCGTGCGGCCCGGCCGGACGCGTTCTCGGCGGTGGTGCCGTTCGAGGAGCAGCTCGCGGCGTTGCGTCCCACCGGGTGAGAGGCCAGTAAGAAGGGCAGCAGGTGAGCAGCTCATCACACGTACGACTCAGTGGGCACGGCACACTGAGGGTGTGCCCCAAAATGTGCTGCTCGCCGAAGACGACCGCGCCATCCGCCATGCCCTGGAGCGCGCCCTGATCCTGGAGGGCTACCAGGTCACCGCGGTCGCCGACGGGGTCGAGGCGCTGGCACAGGCCCACAAGACGCCGCCGGACGTGCTCGTCCTCGACGTGATGATGCCCGGGATCGACGGACTCCAGGTCTGCCGGGTGCTGCGCGCCGAGGGCGACCGCACACCGATCCTCATGCTGACGGCGCTCGTGGAGACCCAGGACCGGATCGCCGGTCTGGACGCGGGCGCCGACGACTACGTGGTCAAGCCGTTCGACGTCGAGGAGGTCTTCGCCCGGCTGAGGGCCCTGTTGCGGCGCACCAGCCCGGACGGGATGGCCCCGGTCGGCGCCGCTCCCAAGGCCGTCGTGCCCGAGCTGCCCGAGGGGCGGATCGAGGCGGCCGGGCTGCGCATGGACATCCAGGCGCGGCGGGCCTGGCGGGGGACGCGCGAGCTGGAGCTGACCCGCACCGAGTTCGAGCTCCTTGAGCTGCTCGTGCGCAACGCGGGCATCGTGCTCGACCACTCGACCATCTACGACCGTATCTGGGGCTACGACTTCGGGCCCGGCTCCAAGAACCTCGCCGTGTACGTCGGCTATCTGCGCCGCAAGCTCGACGAGCCCGGTGCGCCGCAGCTGATCCACACGGTGCGTGGCGTGGGTTACGTGCTCCGGGAGGACTGAGTGGGGCGGCTGGCTCGGCTCTGGGCCCGGCCGCGGCCCCGGCTGCTGTCCCTGCGGACCACGTTCGCGGTGTCCTTCGCCGCGGTGACGGCCGCGGTGACCGTGCTCGTCGGTGTGCTGTCCTACAGCGCCGCCGCCCGTCTGGTGCGGGTGGACCAGGAGTCCGTGTTCGACCAGGTCGTGCAGGACCTCCGGGACGAGGTGCGCCAGCACCGGATGGCGCCGGAGGACTTCTCGTCCTCGGCGCCCGGTCATGACCTGGTGCGGCCCGCCCGTACGGATGTGCAGGTGCTGGGAGCCACCGGGGCGGTCGCCGATCCCGGGCGCCCCGGGCTGCCGGTGGTCTCCGGTGACCGGCGGATCGCCGCCGCCGGTACGGCCGGGCGGATGGTCCTGCACAAGGAGGTCTCGGTCGGCAGCGACGTGTACCGGATCGCCACCGTCTCGCTGGGGGGCGGGCGGGGCGCCGTGCAGGTCGCCCAGGAGTTCAGTGACACCGAGGACCTGCTGCGGGCGCTGCAGCAGCGGACGTTCCTGCTCATGGTGGCGGTCGTGGTGGGCGCCGGGTTGTTCGGGTGGTGGCTGGCCCGGCGAATCACCCGGCGGCTGGTCATCCTCACGTCCGCCGCGGAGGACGTGGCGCGGACCCGGCGGCTCGGGATCGAGGTGCCGGTCACCGGGTACGACGAGGTGGGGCGGCTGGGGCGGGCCTTCGACCGGATGCTGGGCCGGCTCGCGCAGTCGGAGGAGGACCAGCGGCGGCTGGTGCAGGACGCGGGGCACGAGCTGCGGACACCGCTCACGTCGTTGCGTACGAACATCTCGCTGCTGCGCCGGATCGACGAGCTGCCGCCCGCCACGCGCGAGGACCTCGTCGCCGATCTCACGCAGGAGGCACGGGAGTTGACCGACCTGGTAAACGAGCTGGTCGACCTCGCGGCGGGGCAGTCGGACAACGAGCCGCCGCAGCGGGTGGATCTCGCCGATGTCGCGGACGAGGTGGCGGGGCTGGCCCGGCGGCGGACCGGGCGGGAGATCCTGGTGCACGCGAGCGGGTCGACGGTGACGGACGGGCGGCCGGCGAGTCTGCAGCGGGCCTTGTCGAACCTGGTCGAGAACGCGGTGAAGTTCGACCGGGACGGTACCGCTGCGATCGAGATCTCGGTGTCGGGGATCACGGCGGCGGGGCCCGTGCGGGTGGAGGTGCTGGACCGGGGGCCCGGGATCGCGAACGCGGATCTCGTGCGGGTGTTCGACCGGTTCTACCGGGCGGCGGACGCGCGGTCCCTGCCGGGGTCTGGGCTGGGGTTGTCGATCGTGCGGGAGGTGGCCTTGTCGCACGGGGGTGCGCCGTTCGCGTTTCCCCGGGACGGGGGTGGGACGGTGATCGGGTTCACGGTGGGTGGGGATGCGTTCGGGGGTTGAGCGGGTGCGCCCCTGGGGGTGCCGGGTTCGGTCGTCGGGCGGGTGCGGGTTCGTGGGGGCGGGCGTTTTGCGCAGTTCCCCGCGCCCCTGAGGGTGCCTGCGGCGGCCCGTGCGGGTTGGTGGGGGCAGGCGTTTTGCGCAGTTCCCCGCGCCCCTGAAGACGCGTCCACTGCACCTACTCAAGGGGCGCGGGGAACTGCGCGACCAGCCACGACGCACCCGCACCAGTCCGACAACCTGCGCCGGCACCCCCTCTACGGCTGTCGGCGCAGGGGGGTTGTCTCCAGGGCCGCCCGTGCCGCCTTCAGCGCCGGGTGGGTCTGGTCTGCGACGCGGTGGAAGGTCTCCTGTGCGGTGCGGGCCGGCCAGGCCGGGGGGAGGTGGCGGGCCGGGAGTCGAGGGTCCGTGCGGATCGTGCGGAGCCAGTCGCTGACCAGGCGCAGGCGGGTGCCGATCGGGTCGTCGTCGGTGCCGTTGCCGAGGTTGGCGCTCCAGCGCTTGTCGAAGGCGGCATAGCGGGCGGCGATGGACTCCAGGTCCCAGGTGTCGCGGATCATCTGCTCGATGTCGGTCACCTCGGCGGCCTGTGCGTGGAAGATCTTGACGTGGGCAGTCAGCCCGAGGTCGGTGACCACAGCGGAGACGTCCACGTGGCCGGGGGCGATCCACAGGCCGCTGTACAGGGCGCCGAACCCGGACCAGGTGAGCCGTGAGCGCAGGTCGTGGCGCTGGCGTTTCCAGGAGTCGGGCAGGGAGAAGCCGAGCAGGGTCCAGGAGCCGTCCCAGTCGTCGTTGACCGCGCCCTGTTTCCATATGCGGGTGCGGCCGTCGATCAGGACGTGGGTGGCCTGCGGGGTCAGGCCGAAGAACATCTTGCGGCCCTCGCGCTGACGCTGGAGCAGGCCGCGGTTGACCATGCGGGTGAGGGTGGAGCGTACGGCCTGTTCGCCCACACCGACGCGGCCCAGGACGTCGATGATGCTGCCCGAGTAGACGCCCAGGTCCCCCTCCTCCAGGACGTGGTTGCCGAAGAAGGTGAGCATGAGCGACTGCGGGCGCGGCTGCGGCCCGTCCGCGGTGTCCAGGATGTCGTCGTCCTCCACGGGGGCAAGGGTACGACCGCCCGCCGACCGTGCGGCAGGCGGTCGTACGAGGTCAACGGCGGTCGGCGGGGTGGGCAAGGTCGTACGGGCGCAGGTAGGGGGTGGGGCGGTACGAGACATAGCGGGTGGGGGTGGTGGGGTCGGCCGCGGTGGCGCGGGCGTTGAGGGACGCCGGGTCGGTGCCCTGCCAGCTGCCGGTGGTCAGGCGGTCCTCCAGGGTGTGGAGGACGGCCAGTTGCTCGGCGGTGCTGAAGGTGCAGTGGCCGGCGTTGTCGACGTACGCCTGGCGGAGCAGGGGAGCGGAACCGGCCGCGGTGACCGCCCGCTTCAGCGCGCTCTCCGTCTGGACGGGCACCAGGGGGTCGCCGATGGTGTGGATGTCGAGCTGGGGCTTGGTCAGCTTGCCGGTGAAGCTGCTGGTGGTGCTCATCCAGGCGACGGCGTTCCGGTCGGCCTTGATGCGCGGGGCCCGGTTGAGGGCGGCGAGGTCCTTCTTCAGCGAGAGGCCGGCCTTCTTGTAGAGGGCGGTGACCTCCTTGCGGACGGAGGACTCGCCGAGGAGCCGGGCGTAGTCGACGCCGGTGTTCCAGGACATGTTGCCGCCCGCCCGCACCTCGGCCTCCTGGCGCCGGGTGAAGGCGGCCACCTTCAGCAGGCCCTTGACGGCGTCGTACTGGTTGGCCTGCTGGGTGTCCCAGTCGGTCGCGGCGGGGCGGGTCTGGGTGGGCGCGTTCCAGACCGGGATGTTGTGCAGGGCCGCGGCGAGGGCGATACGGGCCCGGCCCTCGGCCGTCGACTGGGCGGAGTCGACCTTGGCGGTCAGGGCGTTCGCCGCGTCGGTGGCGGCCTGCTGCGTCGGGAGGTTCACCAGGGGGACGTCGGAGCCCAGGAGCGTCTTGAGGGCGAACGCCGGGTCCAGAGTGTTGTTCCAGTTGGCCACACCGCCGTGGACCAGGCCGCACATGGAGAGCGAGCCGTCGATCTCGTCCGGGTGGCGCTCGGCGATCGCGGTGGTGACCAGGCCGCCGTACGACCGTCCCCAGGCGATGGTGCGGGAGGCCTGGCCGAAGCGGTCGGTGAAGGTCTTCAGGGTGGCCATCTGGTCGGGGACCGCGTCCGTCACCGCCCAGCCGGTGCTGGCGTACGAGGAGCCGATGAGGGCGTAACCCTGCTGGAGGAGAAGCGCCTTGGTGGGGGCGTCCGGGGCGTCCTGGGCAGGGTTCGCCGGGCCTGCGTTGTAGCCGTGGCTGAACAGGAGGACGGTGCCGTTCCAGGTGGTGGGGACGTCCATCATGTACGTGGCGCCGGAGGGGAGTTGGCCGTCCACGTGGGTGGGGCCCGTGTCGGCGGTCGCCGTGGCCGCCGGTGCGGTGGTGAGGGTGAGCAGCAGGGCCGCTGCGCAGGCGATGCGGGTGCTGTGCCTCATGCGGTGATCTCCTCCGTGTGGGGGGGTGGTGGGGAGTTCGGGGGCGGGGTCGTCGCCGAGTGACGTACGGCTCGTCTCGCGGACGAACCACACCGTCAGCGCGGTGATCAGCGAGCCGCCGCACAGCAGGAGGGCGACGGGGGTGCCGTTGCCGCTGCTCGCGACCAGGCTGCCGGCGATCATCGGCGAGAAGCCGGCGCCGACGAGGGTCGCGCCCTGGTAGCCGAGGGAAGCGCCGGTGTAGCGGACCTTGGTGCCGAACATCTCGCTGAACAGGGCGCCGAGCGGGCCGTACATCAGCGACTGGGAGATGCCGTGGCCGATGACCACGGCCAGGATCAGGGCGCCCGACGACTTGGAGTCGACCAGCGCGAGGACGGGGAAGGCGGTGGCGGCGGACAGGATCGCGCCGGTGAGGACGACCGGGCGGCGGCCGATCCGGTCGGAGAGCGCGGACGTGCAGGGCAGGACGACCAGGGCGACCGCGGCGGAGACGGTGAGCGCGGTGAGCACCTGCGGGCGGGGATAGCCGATGCCGGTGGCGTACGCGATCAGGTAACTGGTCAGCAGGGACTGGGCGGTGAAGGCGCCGATGCCGACACCGCAGGCCAGCAGGACGGGCTTCGGGCGGCGCAGGACGTCGAGGACGGGGAGCCTCGACTCGGCGCGGTCCTTCTTCACCTCGGCGAACAGCGGGCTCTCGACCACCTTGAGGCGGACGAACAGGCCGACGCCGAGCAGCAGCACGCTCACCAGGAACGGCACGCGCCAGCCCCAGGCCGCGAACTGGTCCTTGGGGAGGGTGGAGACCAGGGCGACGACGGCGGCGGAGATCAGGGAGCCGAGCGGGGCTCCCATCTGAGTGAAGCTTGACCACAGGCCGCGGCGCTTCTCGCCCGCGTGCTCCACGACCATGAGTGTGGCGCCGCCCCACTCGCCGCCGATGGCGATGCCCTGGACCACGCGCAGGGTGATCAGCAGGACCGGGGCCCAGACGCCGATGGTGTCGTACGTGGGCAGCAGGCCGATGAGGAAGCTGGCGCCGCCCATCAGGCCCATGGTGAGCAGCAGCATGTTCTTGCGGCCGAGGCGGTCGCCGAAGTGCCCGAAGACGATGCCGCCGATCGGGCGGGCCACGTATCCGGCGGCGAAGGTGCCGAACGCGGCGATGGTGCCCACGGCGGGGTCGGCGCCGGGGAAGAACAGTTCGCCGAAGAGGATGGCGGCGACGGTGCCGTAGACGAGGAAGTCGTAGAACTCGACGGCGGTGCCGAGCAGGCCGGAGAGGGCGACTCGGCGGAGTTGGCGGGTGCGTTCTGATGCGGTGGGGGACGGGGGCATCGCGCTCTCCCTTGAGCGGGGGAAGGACACCGCGAAATTAGGCTGTCTGGTGACTGCCGTAAATAAAGTGCACAACATTGATAGGCTCGTGACAGGAGAGTGTGACGTGCATCACTGGAACTCGGTGATCCCGTCGGGCAGTTGAGTGCGTGACCACAGATATGCGAACCCGGATACGGGCCGGGGATCCGGACGCCTTCGCGGAGCTCTACGACGCGTGCGCCCGCTCGGTGTACAACCACGCCTTCCGGCTGACCGCCGACTGGTCCGTGGCCGAGGACGTCATGTCGGCGACCTTCATGGAGGCCTGGCGGCGCCGGGACTCGATCGAGGCCGACGGGGGATCCCTGCGGCCCTGGCTGCTCGGCATCGCCACGAACGTCTCCCGCTCCCACGGGCGCGGCAACCGGCGTTACCGGGCCGCGGCGAGCGCGGCGGCCTCGGCGGGCGTCGCGGAGGTCGCCGACCACGCGGAGGAGATCGCCGGGCGGGTGGACGACCGGCGCCGGATCGCCGCCACACTGACCGCGCTCGCCTCCCTGCGGCGTCCCGAGCGCGAGGTGCTGGTGCTGTGTCTGTGGGAGGGGCTGGAGTACGCCGACGCCGCCCGGGCCCTCGGCATCCCCGTCGGGACCGTCCGCTCCCGGCTGTCCCGGGCGCGCGGCAGGCTGCGGAAGCTGGCCGAGGTCGAACTGGCACGAAAAAGACGGGAACTCGGCAGCGCAAACCGGCAGATAACAGGTGATCGCGAGTACGTGATCCGGTCCGCACAGGAAGGAAACCGATGAACGCCAGCCCCTCCCAGCCGCACCCGGCCGAGTGGACGGAGACCCAGGGTCTTCTGCCCTCCGTGGAGCGGGATCTGCCGGCGGGCCGCCACCAGTTCCACAAGGAGCAGATGATGGTCCAGATCCGCGAAGACCTGCGTACGACCTCTGTTGTCCCCGCGCGCCGCAACCCGTTCCTGCGCCGGGCGGTCCTGCTGCCCGCGCTCGCCTGCGCCCTGGCCGGCGCGGTGGTGGGCGGCCTCGCCCTGACCGGCGGCGGTGACGGGAAGGCCGACCTGGCCACCGGGCCCGCGCTGACCACCCGGGTCGGTGCCGCCGACGCCAAGGGCGCGGCCCCCCTGCTCGACCACATCTCGCTGGCCGCAGCCGACATCTCCCAACCCGGCGTGCGCGAGGACCAGTTCCTCTACATCGCGTCCAAGGTCGCCAACACCTACCCGAAGACCGTCGACGACAGGACCACGGTGGTCAGCGAGAAGCTGCACTCCCGCCAGGTCTGGCAGTCCCCCGACGGCAGGAACGGCTGGCTGATCGAGCCGGGCAACACGAGCGAGGACGGCATCACCCTGGCCGGTCCCAACCCGCTGAGCTCCGCCTACGACAGGCTGGCGAAGCTGCCCACCGACCCCGAGGCCCTGCTGCGGAAGATCTACCAGGAGTCCGACGCCGACAGGGACCCGGAGGTGCCGCGCGACCAGGCCGCCTTCGTCGCGATCGGAGACATGCTGACCGAGAGCTACCCGCCCGCGGACCTCACCGCCGCGCTCTACAAGGCCGCGGCCCGGATCCCCAGGGTCGTGGCAGTGGACGACGCGGTCGACGCGGTGGGGCGCCACGGGATCGCCGTGGCGCGGCTGGACGAGCAGAACGGGCAGCGCACGGAGTGGATCTTCGACAAGAAGACCTACGCGTTCCTGGGCGAGCGCACTGTCCAGGTCGAGTCGGACGGGACCTTCAAGAAGGGGACGGTGACCTTCACCCTCGCGATCACCCGGCGGGCGGTCGTCAACGAGATGAAGGAGGTGCCGGGACAGGCGGGCTGAGCTGGGGGCCGGGCGCGGTGGAGCGCGCCCGGCAGCCGGCTCGGTGCTCTCACCCCCGTGTAGACGCCTGAGCCAACAGGCCGAGGATCTCGCCGAGTCGGTGGCGCACCTCCGGGTCGGTGACGAGGCCGTCGCTGTCCACGGTGCCCCGGTCCACGGGGAGCTGGGCGCAGGCCGCGTCGACGATGAGGGCGCCGGTGTAGCCGAGGACCGTCCGCAGCGTCGCCTCCGCGCCCTGGCCGCGGCCCGGCGCGGCGGCGTTGATCCAGGCCACCGGCTTGTCGCTGATCTCGGTGCCGCCCACCGTCCAGTCCAGCAGGTTCTTGAACGAGCCCGGCAGGGTGCCCGCGTACTCCGGGGCGCAGACCAGGATCCCGTCCGCCCGCTCGATCGCCGCCCGCAGGACGGTCACCGGGGCGGGCAGCGGGTCGGTGTCGTCGTCGGGGTTGAAGTGCGGAAGCCCGGCCAGGCCGTCGTAGCGCACGGTGGCCACCGGCACGGACGGTGCCACGGCCTGCGCGGTGCGCAGCACGGCCTCGTTGGTGGAGTCCTGGCGCAGGCTCCCCGACAGCAACAGGATCTCCGGCGGCGTCGTCGTCATCCGCCCAACCTACGTTCCGGGGGCGGGGGGCGGGTCAGGCCCGCTGCAGCGCCGGGGCGGGCCGTTCACCCGAGCCCCGCACGATCAGGCGGGTCGGCACGGTGATGGTCCGGGCCCGGGTGCGGTCGCCGTCGAGGCGGGACAGCGCGGTGGTCGCCGTTGTGCGGCCGATCTCCTCGGGGACCTGGGCGACGACGGTCAGAGCCGGTTCGAGTGCCTCGGCCAGCGGGACGTCGTCGAAGGAGACGACGGCGACGTCCTTGCGCCTGCTGCGGGCGAGTTCGGCGACTATCCCCAGGGCGACGATGTTGTTGCCGGCGAACAGGGCCGTGGGGGGATCGGCCAGGCCGAGGAGCTGGGCGGTCGCGGCCGAAGCACCCTGCTGGTCATGGGCGTTGGTGACCAGGGAACGGTCGTAGGGAAGACCGGCTCGGTCAAGGGCCTCGCGGTATCCGGTCAGGCGCTCACGGCGGGTGTAGAGCTTGACCGGCAGGTCGCCGACGAAGCCGATGCGCCGGTGGCCGTGGGCGATCAGGTGGGCGACCCCGTCGTGGGCGCCGGTGCGGTTGGAGCTGACGACGCTGTCGGCGGCCAGGCCCACCCCGGGACGGTCGATGAACACGACGGGCAACCCCGTCGCGCGGTGGGTCTTGAGGTGGGAGTGGTCGGCGCCGACGGACGGCACGACCAGCAGGATGCTGACGCGGCGGGCGAGGAACTTGTCCGTCAGGGCGCGTTCCCGGTCCGGGTCGTCCGCCGAGGAGCCCATGAGCAGGGTCAGCCCGCGGTCGCGGACCGTGTCCTCGATACTGCGGGCCACCGCGCCGAAGAACGGGTTGCCGAGGTCGGGGATGACCAGACCGATGGTCGTGTCGGGCCCGCCCACGCGGATGTTGCGCGCCATCAGGTTCGGCTGGAAGCCCAGCTTGGCCACGGCGGCCAGCACCTGTTCCCTGGTCTCGGCCGACGCGGGTCCGTCCTCGTTGAGTACGCGGGAGACCGTCTTGGCGCTGACGCCCACTTCGCGGGCGACGTCGGCCAGGGTCGGGCGGCGGTTCGCTGCCATGGAGGAAACCGTCTCCTGTGCTCGTCGGTTCCGGCCGCGGCCTCGGCCGGATGCCGTCGAGTGTCGAGTGCTGTGGTCAGGTGGCCTGGACGCCCGCGGCCTTCGCGGCCTCGGAATCCGCTACGACAGTACCTCCGGCCTCGTCCACGGTGAGCGCGCCCGTCATGATGGCGACGACCTCCGCCATGGAGTAGTCGGACGGCTTGATCAGGGCGGCCCGCCGGCCCAGCCGGTGCACGTGGATGCGGTCCGCGATCTCGAAGACGTGCGGCATGTTGTGGCTGATCAGGACGACCGGCATGCCCTTGTCCCGGACCCGGCGGATGAGGTCGAGGACCTGCCCGGACTCCTTGACGCCGAGCGCGGCGGTGGGTTCGTCCATGACGACGACACTGCGGGCCCAGGCGACGGAACGGGCGACCGCCACGGCCTGCCGCTGGCCCCCGGAGAGGGTCTCGACGGCCTGGGTCAGCGACCGCAGTCCGATCTTCAGGTCGGCCATGTGCTCGGCGGCCTCCTGGCGCATGCGCTTCTTGTCGAGCATGCGGAAGACACTGCCGAGGACACCGGGCCTGCGCAGCTCACGCCCGAGGAACACGTTCGAGGCGATGTCCATCGACGCGGCCACGGCCAGGTCCTGATAGACCGTCTCGATGCCGTGGGCACGGGCGCTTTGCGGGCCGGAGAACTGGATGGGCTCGCCGTTCAGGCGGATCTCGCCCGCGTCGGGCGTCACCGCACCGGTGAGCGCCTTGATCAGGCTGGTCTTCCCGGCGCCGTTGTCGCCGATGACGGCCAGCACCTCGCCGGGCAGCAGGTCGAAGTCGGCGCCGTCGATGGCGGTGACCTGGCCGTAGCGCTTGACGAGACCGCGGGCCTGGAGGACGGGGGTGGGGGAGGCGAGGGCGCTCATCGGGCCTTCTTCCGGGAGATCTGGTCGACGGTCACCGCGAGGATCACCAGCACACCGGTGATCAGGGTCTGGTAGATCGAGGCGACGCCCATCAGCTGGAGCCCGTTGCGGAAGACCCCGACGATGAGGACGCCGATGAAGGTGCCGAGGACCGAACCGCGGCCGCCGAAGAGGCTGGTGCCGCCGAGGACGACGGCGGTGATGCTGTCGAGGTTGTCGGTCTGTCCGGCCTGCGGGTCGCCGACTCCGGTGCGGGAGATGAGGAGCAGGGCGGCGACGCCGTAGAGGAGACCGGCGACGGTGTAGACGCCGATGGTCAGGCGGGAGGTGCGGATGCCGTTCAGCCGCGCGGCCTCCTGGCTGTTGCCCAGGGCGTAGACGTGCCGGCCCCAGCCCGTGCTGCTCAGCGCGTAGGCGAGCAGGAGGAACAGGGCGATGGTGACGAGGGAGCCGTAGGTGATGTCGGTGTGGCCCATCGGGAAGGTCTGCCCGAGGGCCGTCAGCGGGCCGGGCAGGTTGGTGACCGTCTGCTCCTCGGAGTAGATGTGGGTCAGCGCGAACGCCACGTTGAGCATGCCCAGGGTGACGATGAACGGCGGCAGCGGGATCTTCTGCACCAGCAGCCCGTTCACCAGACCGAAGCCGCCGCAGACGACCAGGCCCAGCGCGATGGCGACCAGCGGCGGCAGCGAGCCCTCGGCGGCCATCTTGGCGATCACGATGCTGCCGAACGCCATCACCGCGCCGCACGACAGGTCGATGCCCGCGGTGAGGATGATCAGCGTCTGGCCGATGGCGAGGGTGCCGACGACCATGACCTGCTGCACGATCAGCGAGAAGTTCCCGCCGGTGAGGAACTGGTCGGAAGAGACGGCGAAGAAGACACAGGCGAGCAGAAGGGCGACCAGCGGGCCGGTGGTCGGCGCCGTGAGCAGCCTGCGGGCCGTGGTCGGCGCTTTGAGTTCGGCGTACGGCGAGGAGGTGCTCGGAGGCGTGGACGTGGCGGTCATGCGAAGTCCTTGTCGGAAGACAGAAGTCCTGGTGGGACTGGGGGGCGGCCGTCCCCGGGTCGGGGAGGTGCGGGGCCGGCCGCCCCGCTCGGGGCAGAGGCGATGTCGTACGGTCCCTGGGGCCGGACTCAGCCCCAGCAGTTCTCCAGGCCGAACGCGGTGTCCTTGGACGTGACGCCCGTCTGGGCCTTGTCGGTGATCAGGGTGACGCCGGTGTCGGTGTAACCGGACGCCTTCTTGCCGTCCTTGGCGTACGTCACGACGGCCTTGACGCCCTGGGCGGCCATCTTCAGCGGGTACTGCTGCGAAGTGGCCGCGATCTTCCCGTCCTTGACGGCCTGGGTGCCGGTGCAGCCGCCGTCGACGGAGACGATCAGCACGTCCTTCTCCCGGCCCTTGGCCTTCAGCGCGGTGTATGCGCCCAGTGCGGCCGGCTCGTTGATCGTGTAGACGAGGTTGATGTCGGGGTTCTTCTGGAGACAGTTCTCCATCGCCGTCTGGCCCTTGGACTGGTCGCCGCCCGTGTCCTGGGCGCACGCCACGTCCTTCTCGGTGGCGCCGAAGCCCTTGAGGAACCCGTTGTGCCGCTGGACGCCGACGGAGACGCCGGGCGCGAGGTCGAGGGCGGCGATCTTCGCGGTCTTGCCCTTCATGGCGGCCTTGGCGTACTCGCCGATCAGCTCGCCGGCCTTGAGGTTGTCGGTGGCGAAGAGGGCGTCGACCGCGCTCTCCGGCTCGGTCGGCGTGTCCAGCGCGATGACCAGGACCCCCTTGGCCTTGGCCTTCGCTATCGCGGGCACGATCGCCTTGGAGTCGCTCGGCGTGATCAGGATGCCCTTCACCCCGGCGGCCACCATGTTCTCGATGGCGGTGACCTGACCGGCGTTGTCCCCGTCGAACTTGCCAGCCGCGGTCATGAGCTGGGCGCCGTTCTCCTTGGCGGCCTTCTCCGCGCCCTCCTTCATCTTCACGAAGAACGGGTTGGTGTCGGTCTTGGTGATCAGCCCGACCTTCACCGTGCCCGATCCGGAGCTCGTGGAGCCCGATCCCGAACCGGAACCGCAGGCCGTCAGGGCGAGGGCCGCGACCGAGGTGCACGCGGCGACTCTGAGCAGGGAGGAAGGCAGTCGAGGGATGCGAGACATGAACGACTCCAGCGGGATTGCGGGCGAGCGGCGGCATCGGAGCATGCCGTCCCTAGGTGTCATCGTTGACTTATGTCATCGTTGACACTGCCGAGGATGATGACCCCGTCTCCCGGCAACGTCAATGCCCCGCGCCTGTCACAAGTCCGCAACGCCGACGGCGGCCGCCCGGTCCGTGCCCGTTTCCGGTGCACGTTCGCAGAGAAGAGCAGCTCATGAGCGCACGTCAGATCACGGTCCTCGGAGAGTGTGTCGCGGACGCGTTCACCGACCCCGCGAGCACCCCGGGCGAACTCGCCCTCAGGGTCCTGCCGGGCGGCGGACCTGCGAACACGGCGGTCTCCCTGGCCCGCCTCGGCACCCCGGCCCGCCTCCTCGCACGCCTGTCAGGCGACGTGTTCGGCCGCCTGTTCCGCGCCCACCTGGAGGCCTCGGGCGTGGACCTGGCGGACGCCGTCCCAGCAGCGGAGCCCAGCACGCTGGCCGTGGCGGAGCTGGACGACCGGGGCCAGGCCGCGTTCTCCTTCCACGCGCAGAACACGGCCGACTGGCAGTGGTCGGCCGAGGAGCTGGCGGGAGTGGACCTGTCCGGAACCACCTGTGTGCACACCGGATCCCTGGCCCTGGTCCGGGAACCCGGCGGGCCGGTGGTGGAGGAGTTCCTGGCGGCGGCCGCACCCCACGCGACCATCAGCATCGACCCCAACGTCCGGCCGCTGCTCGTCCGTCCCGAGGACTACCGGGCGCGGCTGGCCCATTGGTGCGCCCTCGCCGACGTGCTCCGGCTGAGCGAGGACGACCTCCGGCTCCTGCTGCCGGACACGGCGCCCGAGCGGGCGTGCGACCTCTGGCATGCCGCCGGAGCCCGGCTGGTCGTGATCACCCGTGGCGGTGACGGCGTCCTGGCCTCGCTCGACGGCGAACGGCTCCAGGTGCCCGCGGTGGCGACGGAGGTGGTCGACACGGTCGGGGCCGGCGACTCCTTCACCGCGGGCCTGCTGCACCACCTGGACTCCCGCGGCCTGCTCGGCGGCCGGCTCACCGGCCTGCGGCTCGACGAGGTCGCCGAGGCGTGCGCCTTCGCCACCCGGGTTGCGGCGCTGACCTGCTCGGTCGCCGGCCCCAACCCGCCGTGGCGGGAGGAGCTGGAGGAGTTCGCGGCGGTCGGCGGCGCGTGATGGACGGTCGGGTTCGGGGGAGCGATCGGGGCGCCGTGGCGGGTTGGGGCGGCCGGCTCACCGGCCTGCGGCTCGACGAGGTCGCCGAGGCGTGCGGGGTGCAGCCGTGGACCTGCGCGGCCGCGCCGGTGCACGACCCGCGGACCGGCTCCGCCGGGTGCAGCCGTGGACCTGCGCGGCCGCGCCGGTGCACGACCCGCCGCCACCCGGGTCGCGGCGCTGACCTGTTCGGTCGCCGGGCCCAACCCGCCGTGGCGGGACGATTTGGAGCGGTTCGCGGCCGTGGGCACCGCGTGACGGACAGCCGGGCGCCGTGGGATCGATCGCGCCGCAACCGTTGACGAGCGTGCGGATTGCACTCATGATCGGGCCTCGGTGTCAACGATGACATAAGTCAACGATGGCATAGGTCAACGATGACACTTTCCGTCCGGCGCCGCGGAGGACAGCGCCGGTCCCAGGGCGTCACCAGTACAGGAGACCCATGACTTCTGGACGCGTATCCCGGCATGCCCGCACCCGGATGATCGCGGCGGCGGCGACCGTCTGCGCCCTGGCCGCGACCCCGCTCGCCCCGCGGGCCGTCGCGGCCGAGACCCCGCCGTACACCGAGACCTACCACCCCCAGTTCCACTACACGCCGCAGCAGAACTGGATGAACGACCCCAACGGCCTCGTGTACTACCAGGGCGAATACCACCTCTTCTACCAGTACAACCCGAACGGCGACTCCTGGGGAGACATGTCCTGGGGGCACGCGGTGAGCAAGGACCTCGTGCACTGGAAGGAGCTGCCGCTCGCCCTGTCGCACGACGACAAGGAGATGGTGTTCTCCGGCAGCGCGGTCGTCGACCGGGACAACACCACCGGGTTCGGCACGAAGAAGAACCCGCCCATGGTGGCGATCTACACCAGCCTCGACAAGAGCACGGGCACCCAGGCCCAGGCGCTCGCCTACAGCACCGACCGCGGCCGTACCTGGACCAAGTACCGGGGCAATCCGGTCATCGACATCGGCTCGAAGGACTTCCGCGATCCGAAGGTGCAGTGGTACGCGCCCACCAAGAGCTGGCTGATGACGGTGTCGCTGTCCGCCGAGCACAAGGTGCGGTTCTACTCGTCCAAGAACCTCAAGGACTGGGACCTGCTCAGCGAGTTCGGTCCGGCCGGCGCGACGGGCGGGGTGTGGGAGTGCCCCGACCTGTTCCCGCTCGCGGTCGACGGGGACCCGAAGAAGATCAAGTGGGTCCTCGTCGTCAACATCAACCCCGGTGGCATCGCCGGTGGTTCGGGCGCCCAGTACTTCGTGGGCGACTTCGACGGCGAGAAGTTCACCGCCGACGACAAGGGGAGCTACACCCCGCCCGCCGGCGTGGTCGTCCAGGACTTCGAGGACACGGGCTTCGGCAGCTGGACGGCCACCGGGACGGCGTTCGGTGAGGCACCGGCGACCGGCGCGCTGGACGGACAGTCGGCCGTCACCGGATACGACGGCAAGGGCTTCGCCGACAGCTTCCACGACGGCGACTCCACGACCGGAACGCTCACCTCGGGGCCCTTCACGGTCACCAGCCCCTACCTGAACTTCAAGGTCGGCGGCGGCAACCACCCGCACCAGGACGGCACCGTGCTGGAACGCGGAGCCCCACCCGAGGGGACCGTCCTCGCCGACTTCGAGGGCGGCACGTACGGCGACTGGACGACGACCGGCGACGCCTTCGGCACCGCACCGGCCACCGGCACCCTCCCCGGCCAGCAGGAGGTCACCGGCCAGCTGGGTGACGGCCTGGTCAACACCTTCCGCGACGGCGACTCCACGACCGGCACCCTCACCTCGCCCGAGTTCACCCTCGACAAGGACTACGTCGACTTTCTCGTCGGCGGCGGCAACCACCCGGCCGGCTCGGACCACCCGACCGCCATGGAACTCCTCGTCGACGGCCAGGCCGTGCGCAGCGCCACCGGAAGCGACGCCGAGGCGCTGAACTGGGCCTCCTGGGACGTACGCGACCTCGCCGGCAAGAAGGCGAGGATCAGGATCGTCGACGACAACACCGGCGGCTGGGGTCACCTCAACGTCGACCACATCGTGCTCTCCGACACCCGGGCCCGGCCCGTCTCCCGGGAGACCTCCGTCAACCTGCTCGTCGACGGCGAGGTCGTGCGCAGCGCCACCGGCTCCGACAGCGAGACCCTGGACTGGGCCTCCTTCGACCTGCGCCCCTACGCGGGCAAGCAGGCGCAGATCCAGATCGTCGACAACAACACCGGCGGCTGGGGCCACCTCATGGCCGACGGGTTCACCACCGCGGCCGCTCCCGCCAAGTCCGTCGTGCAGCGCGCCGACTGGGCCGACTACGGCAAGGACTACTACGCGGCCGTGTCCTGGGAGAACGTCCCGGGGGACGAGCGGTACATGATCGGCTGGATGAACGACTGGGAGTACGGCGGCTCCGTCCCGACCTCGCCCTGGCGCGGCGCGCAGAGTGTCCCGCGCCGGATGGCACTGCGCACCGTCGACGGCCGTGTCCGACTGACCAGCGAACCGGTGGCCGCCCTGGCGTCCCTGCGTGAGGGAAGCGCGGCGACGGCGACCGGAGTGACCGTCACCAGCACCTCACAGCCCCTGATCGGCCCGCAGGCGCAGGGCAGGGCGCTCGACATCGAGGCCACCTTCTCCCTCCGGGACGCCGAACGGTTCGGTCTCCAGGTGCGCACCGGCGCCGGGGGAGAGGAGACGGTCATCGGCTACGACACCACGACCGAGGAGTTGTACGTCGACCGCACCCGCTCCGGCACCTCGGACTTCAGCCCGGCCTTTCCCGGCGTCCAGCGGGCCCCGCTCAAGGCCGTCGACGGCAAGGTCAGGCTGCGGATCCTCGTCGACCGGTCCTCCGTCGAGGTCTTCGGCGGCAGCGGCGAGGCCGTGATCACCGACCAGATCTTCCCCCACCCCGACAGCCAGGGCGTGCGGGTCTTCGCCGAGAACGGCTCGGTGAAACTGGACCGGGCCCAGGTCCGGCACCTCGGCTCCTACCGCGACTGACAAGGACACCCCACCGTGAAGAAGACCCTGCTCGCCGAGTTCACCGCCCGTGAGGGAGCGCAGGACGAGGTCGCCCGCATGATCGTGGAGTACGCCGGCAAGGTGCGGGAGGAGGAGGGCAACCTCGCCTTCGACGTCTACACCAAGGCATCGCACCCCCGTGCCTTCTGGATCTTCGAGGTGTACCGGGACGAGGACGCCTTCCAGGCGCACCTGAACGCCCCGTACGGCGGCCCGTTCAACGCCGCGCTCACTCCGCTGATCGAGGAGGACGCCTCCGTACTGACGTTCCTCGACCCGGTGGGCTGACCGGCACGGACGTGCCGGTGGGCGGTGACGAGGCGGCCCGCCCGCCCCGGGCGAAGAAGTCGGCCAGGGTCAGGCTCGCCGCGCCGACCGTGACCGCGTCGGGGCCGAGCTTGCCGAGCTCGATGGTGACGCGTTCGGCGGGGTGGCGCAGGGAGTAGGCGTCGGCGTACCGGCGTACGGCGGGCAGGAAGCCGGGTCCGAGCTGGAGACCGGCCCAGCCGCCGATGAGGATGCGCTCGGGCCGGAAGAGGTTGACCAGGTCGGACAGCCCGGCGCCGACGTACTCGGCGGTCTCCTCGAGAACGGCGAGAGCGACCGGGTCGGCCCCAGGGGGCTGGGAGGGGTGGGGCGCGATGCTCTGGCCTGGGTGCAGCGAGGTGCTCTGGGCAGGCTGGGTCGCGGTGTCCTCGCCCGGGTGGGCGGCGGCGGGTAGTGCGGTGGGTGCGGTCATGCTGCCGGTGCTCTGGTCCAGGTCGTGCCCGGCGCCCGCGGCGGGGTCAGTCTCGGTGCCTCTGCTGGGGCCGGCTTCGGTCCCCCCGCCGGGGCCAGTCTCGGCGTCCCCGCTCGGGCCAGCCTCTGTGCCCCCACCCGGTCCAACCTCGGTGTCCTGGTCCAGGTCGTACCCGGCGCCCGCGGCCGGGCCGGGCTCGGTGCCTGCGGCTGTGCCGGCTTCGGTCCCCTCGCCGGTGCCGGCCACGGCGTCCCCGCTCGGGCCGGCCTCGGTGCCCCCACCCGGGCCGGCCCCGACGGCCCCGCCCAAGTCACCGCCACCGTCCCCGCCCACCCCGGCGGCCGCCAGCAGCGCTGTCAGTGCGGTTTCCTCGTCGGCGCCCTCCGGTGGCCGGCCGCCTGCCTCGCGCCAGCGGTCGATGAGTGCTTCCGCGCCCGCGTACGCCTCCAGGCAGCCGAGCGCACCGCAGCGGCAGCGGCGTCCCCTGACCCGTACGGTCACATGTCCCCACTCCAGGGCGCGGCCGTACTCCGCCTCCTCGGTGACGAGGCAGGCGCCGATGCCCGAGCCGAAGAGGACCACGACCGCGTTGCGGGCGCCCCGGCCGGCGCCGAACCACAGCTCGGCCTGGCCGAGGGTGCGGGCGCCGTTGTCGATGAAGTACGGGACGGAGTCGGGGAGTTCACAGGTCGAACGCAGCAGGGACTCCAGCGGGACGGCGTCCCAGCCCATCGTCTGACCGTGGACCACCGCGCCCTGCCCGGGGGTGTGGGCCACGATGCCGGGAACGCCGATGCCGACACCGAGGAGCTGTTCCGGGGTGACGTCCGTGCCGGCGAGGACCTCGGCGATGCCGTCGCGGATGTGACCGACGACGACCTCGACGTCGTAGCCGTGATGCTCCAGGGGCCGTTCCGTGCGGGCGAGTTCGGTGAGGGTGAGGTCGAAGAGCTCGACGCGGACGCGGGTCTCGCCCACGTCGACACCGATCATGTGGCCGCCGGCGGGGGCGACGCGCAGCAGGGTGCGGGGGCGGCCGCCGTCGGACTCGACGGTGCCGGCCTCCTCGACCAGGCCGTCCTCGATCAGTTCCGCGACCACGTTGCTGATGGAGCCGCCGCTCAGACCGGTGGCCGGCGCCAGCTCGAAGCGGCTCATCGGGCCGTCGAAATACAACCGTTGCAGTACGGCGGCCCGGTTGCCCCGTCGCAGGTCACGCACCGTACGCCCGTTCCGCACCGCCATGTGGACCCCTTCCGATGCCGCCTCGACCTGCAAGATACCGCTGCACCGACTCTTGACGCGCCTTTCCTTCGCGTCTTAAATCACGCCATAAATTAACCCCGGGGTGGTGTTCGAGAAGCGAACGCACCCAGGGGTCTCCCCTGGAAGGGACACCAGAGCCATGCGCAGAACCCGAGCCGCGGCCGCCGGTGCGGTCACCGTTTCCCTCATGACTCTCGTGACCGCCTGTGGCGGCGGCTCGTCGACGAGCGGCGGGTCCAACGACTCGCCGAAGACCCTGACCTACTGGGCCTCCAACCAGGGCGCCAGCATCGAGGTCGACAAGAAGGTCCTCCAGCCCGAGCTCGACAAGTTCGAGCAGCAGACCGGCATCAAGGTCAAGGTCGAGGTCGTCCCTTGGTCCGACCTGCTGAACCGGATCCTCACCGCCACCACCTCAGGCCAGGGCCCCGACGTCCTCAACATCGGCAACACCTGGAGCGCCTCCCTGCAGGCCACCGGCGCACTGCTGCCCTGGAACGCCAAGAACTTCGCCGCGATCGGCGGGAAGGACCGCTTCGTCGACTCCGCGCTCGGCTCCACCGGCGCCCAGGGCCAGGACCCGGCCGCGATCCCGCTCTACTCGATGTCCTACGCCCTCTACTACAACAAGGAGATCTTCGCCGACGCCGGCATCACCAAGCCCCCGGCCACCTGGGACGAACTGGTCGCCGACGGCAAGAAGATCCAGGCCAAGGGCAAGTCCGCGCTCGGCGCCGAGGGCGCGAACCTGTCGGAGAACATCCACCACGTCTTCGTCTTCGCCCAGCAGCACGGCGGCGACTTCTTCACCCCCGACGGCAAGCCCGACTTCACCAACGACAACGTGGTGGCCGCCGTCAAGCAGTACGTCGACCTCATGGCCAAGGACAAGGTCATCCCGACCGGCGACGCCGAGTACGCCCAGAACCAGTCGGTCAGCGACTTCGCCAAGGGCAACCAGGCCATGCTGCTGTGGCAGTCCGCGTCAGCCAACCTCAAGTCCCAGGGCATGAGCGACGACAAGTACGGCATCGCACCCGTGCCCGTGCAGTCCGGCACCCCGGGCGGCGGCACTCAGGTCAACTCGGCCGTCATGGGCATCAACCTGGCCGTCTTCAAGAACACCGACAACATCGACGGCGCCAAGAAGTTCGTGAAGTTCATGACGAGCGACGCCGAGCAGAAGGTCCTCAACACCGCCTACAGCTCCATCCCGCCGGTGAAGACCGTGCAGGAGGACAGCGCGTTCGGCTCCGGCCCGAACAAGGTCCTCAAGGACACCCTCGCCACCAGCGCGGCCGCCCTGCCGCAGGTCGCCGACGAGTCGCAGTTCGAGACGGCCGTAGGGACCGCCGTCAAGGACCTGTTCGCCGACGCGGCCGCCGGACGCCCGGTCACCACCGAGTCGGTGAAGGCGGCGCTGGAGAAGGCCCAGCAGCAGATGCCGACGAAGTGAGCACGATGACCACCACCGCGTCCGCCGAGGCCGCCGTGCACAAGAACCCTTCCGGGGCGGTGCAGCCCGGTCCCCGCCGCCGCCCCGGCAGGATCCGCCGCATCGGGCTGCCGTATCTGCTCCTGCTGCCGGCCCTGCTCCTCGAACTCCTGGTCCACCTGGTGCCGATGGTCATCGGCATCGTGATGAGCTTCAAGGAGCTCACGCAGTTCTACATCCGCGACTGGGGCGCCGCGCCCTGGTCCGGCCTCGACAACTACAAGGTGTCGGTGGACTTCGACGCCCCGGTCGGCGAGGCCCTGCTGCACTCGTTCCTCGTCACCGTCGCCTTCACGCTGCTGTCGGTCGCCCTGTGCTGGCTGATCGGCACGGCGGCGGCGGTCTACCTCCAGGACACCTTCCGGGGCCGGGGCCTGCTGCGGGCGCTGTTCCTCATCCCGTACGCCCTGCCGGTCTACGCGGCCGTCATCACCTGGGTGTTCATGTTCCAGCACGACAACGGCCTGGTGAACCACGTCCTGCACGACCAGCTCCACCTCACCGACAAGCCGTCCTTCTGGCTGATCGGCGACAACAGCTTCTACGCGCTGCTCACGGTGTCCGTGTGGAAGGGCTGGCCGTTCGCCTTCCTCATCGTCATGGCCGGCCTCCAGAACATCCCCGGCGAGCTGTACGAGGCGGCGGCCCTGGACGGCGCCGGGATGTGGCAGCAGATCCGCCGCATCACCCTGCCGTCCCTGCGGCCGGTCAACCAGGTGCTGCTGCTGGTGCTGTTCCTGTGGACGTTCAACGACTTCAACACGCCGTTCGTCCTGTTCGGCAGGTCGGCCCCGGAGGCCGCGGACCTCATCTCGGTCCACATCTACCAGGCGTCCTTCGTCACCTGGAACTTCGGCACCGGCTCCGCGATGTCCGTACTCCTGCTGCTGTTCCTGCTCGTGGTGACGGGCGTCTACCTCCTGCTGACCTCCCGGGGAAGGAAGCCGGCCGATGCCTAGGACCAACTCGCCCATGGCGCCGCCGCGTTCCTTCTTCTGGTCCCGGCGGATCTTCCTCACCCTGCTCACCGGCTTCGTCCTGCTGCCGGTGTACGTCATGGTCTCCAGCTCGCTGAAGCCGCTCGCCGACGTCACGGGTGAGTTCCACTGGCTGCCCAGCGAGGTCACCGTCCGGCCGTACATCGACATCTGGTCCACCATCCCGCTCGCGCGGTACTTCGTGAACTCGCTGATCGTGGCGGGCGCCGCGACCGTCTGCTCGGTGGTGATCGCGGTGTTCGCCGCGTACGCCGTCAGCCGCTACGAGTTCCGCGGCAAGCGCGTCTTCACGGTCACCGTGCTGTCCACGCAGATGTTCCCCGGCATCCTCTTCCTCCTCCCCCTCTTCCTGATCTACGTCAACATCGGCAACGCCACCGGCATCGCCCTGTTCGGCTCGCGCGGCGGGCTGATCCTGACGTACCTGACCTTCTCCCTGCCCTTCTCGATCTGGATGCTGATCGGGTACTTCGACTCGGTGCCCCGCGATCTGGACGAGGCCGCGCTGGTGGACGGCTGCGGGCCGCTGGGCGCGCTCTTCCGGGTCGTCGTGCCCGCCGCGATCCCCGGGATCGTCGCGGTCGCCGTCTACGCCTTCATGACCGCCTGGGGCGAGGTGCTCTTCGCGTCGGTGATGACCAACGACACCACCCGCACCCTCGCCGTCGGCCTCCAGGGCTACTCCACGCTCAACAACGTGTACTGGAACCAGATCATGGCCGCCTCGCTGGTCGTCAGCGTCCCCGTGGTCGCCGGGTTCCTGCTGCTCCAGCGCTATCTCGTCGCCGGGCTGACGGCGGGCGCCGTCAAGTGACCGACTGTGAAAGGACTTCCGTGAGCATCGACCTCGCCGCACTCCCGCACGACTTCCTGTGGGGCACGGCCACGGCGGCCTACCAGATCGAGGGAGCCGTGTCGGAGGACGGCCGCTCGCCGTCGATCTGGGACACCTTCTCGCACACGCCCGGCAAGGTCGCGGGCGGCGACACCGGCGACGTCGCCTGCGACCACTACCACCGCTGGCGCGAGGACATCGGCCTCATGCGCCGGCTCGGCACCAACGCCTACCGGTTGTCGGTCGCCTGGCCGCGCGTGATGCCGGAAGGGGACGGCCCGGTCAACCCCAAGGGCCTCGACTTCTACGACGAGTTGATCGACGCCCTGCTGGCCGCCGGCATCACCCCGTCCGTCACCCTCTACCACTGGGACCTGCCCCAGGTGCTCCAGGACCGCGGCGGCTGGCCCGCCCGCGACACCGCCGAGCACTTCGCCGCGTACGCCTCGGTGGTGGCCGGGCGCCTGGGGGACAGGGTGGAGCACTGGACCACGCTCAACGAACCCCTGTGCTCGGCCTGGATCGGCCATCTGGAAGGCACGATGGCACCCGGTCTGACCGACCTCACGGCCGCCGTCCGCGCCTCCTACCACCTGCTCCTCGGCCACGGCCTGGCCGCACAGGCGATCCGCGCCGCGTCCCCCTCCGCCCAGGTCGGCCTCGTCACCAACCTCTCCACGGTCCACGCCGCCACCGACCGGCCGGAAGACCTCGCCGCCGCCCACCGCATGGACGGCCACACCAACCGCTGGTGGCTCGACCCGGTCCACGGCCGCGGTTTCCCGGCGGACATGCGCGAGGTCTACGGCGTCGAACTCCCGGAGCGGGACGGCGACCTGGCGGTGATCGCCGCGCCCCTGGACTGGCTCGGCCTCAACTACTACATGCCGATCACCGTCGCCGACGACCCCACCGGACCTGCCCCGAGGACCCGTCAGGTCTCCCGCCCCGGCGTCCCGTGCACCGGCATGGACTGGGAGATCGACGCCGACGGCATCGAGACCCTCCTGCTCCGCCTCACGCACGAGTACGGCGCCCGCAAGCTCTACGTCACCGAGAACGGCTCCGCCTACCCCGACGTCGTACGCCCCGACGGGACGGTCGACGACCCGGAACGCCAGCAGTACCTGATCGACCACCTGGCCGCCTGCGCCTCCGCCGCCCGCAAGGGCGCCCCGCTGGCCGGCTACTTCGCGTGGTCCCTGCTGGACAACTTCGAGTGGGCCTACGGCTACGACAAGCGCTTCGGCCTGGTCCACGTCGACTACGAGACACAGCGGCGGACCATCAAGGGCACGGGGTACCGGTACGCGGACGTCATCCGGGCGCACGGGGAGAGGGGCCGCAAGGCCGCCTGAGCGCGGTCGCGTGAGCGCGGAGGTCGCTACGAGCTCGAGGGATCGGCAGTCAATGTCCGTAGGACCTTCCGGGCCTCGGCGCGGAAGCGTTCGTCGTCGAGGATGATCCGGTCCTGGAGGCCGGAGCCCACGATGCGCCGGTCGCCGTCCGCGAGATCGCGGATCTGGTCGAGCTGAGCGTCGGTGAAGGCGGTCGGGCCGAGCGCGACGCAGGCTTTCAGCACGACCGAGGCGGAGCGCGCGTACGAGCCCGGCCGGGCCGCTGCCAGGACACGGTCGGCCGGCGCGGTCCGGGCCGGCCCGGCGGGTGTGCCGGCCTCGGGACGAACACTGGTCAGGGCGAGTACGAGGGCAGGGGCGAGTTCCGGATCGTCGAGCAGCGACAGGAAGTCGGGGACGAGCGGCTCAGCCGCGGGACCGAGCAGGCAAGCGACTTCGGCGGCGCGTTTCACCGTCTCCTGGCCCCATGGTCGGGAGGCCCAGGCGAGGCCCTCCTGAATCACCGGGAGCACTGCCTGCTCATCCCCGGTCAGTTCCCAGACCAGCGCCGCGGCCCCGAGCGCCGCCCTGATCATCGGCACGGTCTCGCGCGACTGCGGCGGTTCCGCCAGCAGGGTGTGCAGCAGCGGAAGCAAGGGACGAGCGGCCTCCCCGAGCGCGGCGGCCACGGTGACGGTGTGGTCCAAGCTGTTGCCGCGCTTCGCCAGCGACTCGGAGAGTACGGAGATCAGGGGGCCGGCGTCGCCCGTCAGGGAATGGAGTGCGCTCGCCGCAGCCTGACGCGTGGCCGGTGGTCCCTGTCGGGCTTGGGCTCGTAGCGCCTCGATCACGTGGGCGTCGGCCTGGGGATCGGCCACGCCGGCCAGGGCGCGGCTGACCGGGAGCGGATGACGGGGCAGCGCGGCGAGCAGCTCCGGCAGGGCGGCTCTGGCCGGCCTGCCCCAAGCGGCCAGCAGCCCGCACAGGTGGACCGGTTCGTTGGTCGTGGCCAGCCCGCCGCCGAAGACCGATCCACGCTCGCGGGACGGTTCGGCGGCGAGCCGGACGCGTATCGCGTGGAGCAGTTCAGGATCGTGGGGCAGGGGAGTCGGGGCCGGGTCGTCGCCGACCGTGTCGCCACGACTCGGCGTCCGGGTCTCACCGGTCGCGAGGAGGTGCGCGGTCTGCAGCGCACGCGGCCGGTCGGCCAGATGGCGGGCGAGGAGCCCGGCCGCCTCCGGGGCTCCCAGGTACACCAGCGCGTCGAGGGCCGCGTCGGCCGATTCGTCATCACTTTCCGCGAGGGCAAGCAGGGCCGGGACCGCTTCCGGGGCAGGCTGACACCAGGTTCGCAGCAGGGGGATCACGTCGGCCGCGGTGGCCGGATCGTCGAGCAGCGGGAGCAACGCGGGCAGCAGCCGTGCCGGGGCGGTCCGTGAGCTCAGGGCGAGGGACGCGGCGGCCCATCGCGCCTCGGTGGTGGCGGCGTGCGCGTGCTCGCTCCCCTGAAGCCGCAGGGCCGCGGCCTGTCCGAGCGCGGAGCCGACCACGTCGATGGCGGTGTCGACCTCGCCGCGTGTGTGCAGGGCTTGGGTGAGCGCCTGCAGCGGTTCCCGCTCCCACAGGGCGCCGAACCCATGCCGCTCCAACGGGACCAACGCCGTGACGCACGCGGTCGTCTCCATGGTCCACGGCAGGCCGTGGTCGGCGGTGACCAGCAGCGCCGCGACCTGAACCGGCGCCGGCTCGTCTCCGGCGAGGGCGGCGGAGCACAGCTCCTCGGCCGCGTCAGGATCCAGGAGCGCACAGGACGTCAGCACATCCGCGCGGACTGCCGGATCGCTCTCCGCCGCCCAGCGGGCTCTCAGCGCCGCGAGCGCGTCGGGGCCGGCCGCTGACCGGCACTGGGCCACCGCCCACGCCGTGGTCCGCCGCACCTCGCGATCGTCGTCCGCGAGCAGCGGCAGGAGCTGTCCCAGCTGTGCCGCAACGGCCTCGCGGGCCGCGCCGGGCACCGGCAGACCGTGCTCGTCGACGCTCCCGGCGATCACACCGAGCATGCCCATCAAGGCGCTTCGACGCACGCCTGCGGCAACCAGTCCCGCCAGGAACGGCACCGCGGCGGCTGTCGCCGTATAGACCGTGCCCTGGTGGACGATGCTGCTCCACAGCTCCTCCTCCGCCTCCGCGGCGGTCGTCTCCACCGGGGACGCGAGATCCCGCAGCAGGGCGGGCACGTCCTCCGCGGAGCCGTAGGCATGGTGGAGCAGTGACCAGTCCAGCTGGTCGAGGTCGGCGAGTAGGAGGCGGAGATCCATGGCGCGGATCATGTCACCCGGCACTGACAACGATCGGCCCACATGACGAGGGCGGGGTCCAAAACCCCCGCCCCGTACACATGAAGTCCCAGGTCAGGGCCAGACCAGGCAGTACGGCTGATGCCCCGCCTCATGCAACCGGTGGCTGAAGTCCTGCCACTCGTGCAGCAGTTGGTACACGTTGAACGCGTCCCGTGGGCCGCCCCGGTCCGGGACCGTCGACCAGATGAACGCCGCCGCGCCGACCGCTTCCTCGCCTATGCCGCGCAGGGGGTCCACGACCGTCATGGGGAGTTTGACCACCGCGTAGTCGGGGTGCAGGACGACCAGTTCGAGCGGGGGGACCTTGTGCAGGGGGACGCCCTCGATACCGGTGAGGACCATCGCCGCCATGGTCTCCGGCTTGATCTTGGTGAACATGCCGTTCATGCCGAGCTCGTCACCGCCGAGTTCCTCGGGGCGCATCGAGATCGGGACACGGGCCGCGGTCGCGCCGTCGGGCGCGCCGAAGTACTTGTACGTCACCCCCACCCGACCACCATTCCTGCTTCCCGCCCTCAACGGATCGATCCGACGTTCGATACGTCGCTCGTCGCGTTCCGACTCACCGGTCGCGCCGGAGACGCCGGACACACCATGCCCCTGACGCGTCTCGTTGGCTTCCTCCGCCTCGCGTCGGTGCTTCCCCCGCCGGGCACGTCGAGGACCCAGGTCATCAGTCCCCTCGCCCAGTCCGCCACCGCGATGCATATCTCCACCCGACTGCTTTTCTAGGACGCGCAGGCCCCGCCGCGCAACCCGATCATCGTGTCAGTGACCTCCCCCACGGCCGCGCGCCGAAACGTGCGTTGAAACACCTGTCCGCAGGATCTTCGCAGCCCCTGAACAAACGGCTCCGTGCCATCGTCTCCGTGAGCTGTGTGTATCTGCATCCAGTTTCGCAGATCGTCGGACGCGGGGGGCTTTCGAGGGCTGGCCTACCCTGAGGTGGTCACCGGCAACGGAGTCAGAGAAAGCCGAACAAACCGGAGAAGGTCGGAGTAGTCGCAGGATATGAGTGAATTGCCCTATTCATACGAGGCGCCTGTCTCGCAGGCCCTGTTCGACCGCGCGTCCGCCGTCACGCCCGGCGGCGTGAACTCCCCGGTCCGCGCCTTCCGTGCCGTCGGCGGGACCCCCCGCTTCATGGTGTCCGGCACCGGGCCCTATCTGACGGACGCCGACGGGCGCGAGTACGTCGACCTCGTCTGCTCCTGGGGCCCCATGATCCTCGGGCACTCGCACCCCGAGGTCATCGCGGCCGTCCAGGAGGCGGTGTCCAAGGGCACCTCCTTCGGCACCCCCGGCGAGGGCGAGGTCGTGCTCGCCGAGGAGATCGTCGCCCGGGTCGAGCCCGTCGACCAGGTGCGGCTCGTCTCCAGCGGGACCGAGGCCACCATGTCCGCGATCCGGCTCGCCCGCGGCTTCACCCGGCGCACCAAGGTCATCAAGTTCGCCGGGTGTTACCACGGTCACGTCGACTCGCTGCTCGCCGCGGCGGGCAGTGGTGTGGCCACGTTCGCGCTGCCCGACACCCCGGGCGTCACCGGTGCCCAGGCCGGCGACACGATCGTGCTGCCGTACAACGATCTCGAAGCCGTCCACGAGGCCTTCCACCGCCACCCCGGCGAGATCGCCTGTGTGATCACCGAGGCCTCGCCCGGCAACATGGGCGTCGTGCCGCCCCTGCCCGGGTTCAACCAGGGACTGAAGGACGCCTGCGCGCAGAACGGCGCCCTGTACATCTCCGACGAGGTCATGACCGGGTTCCGGACCAGCCGCAGTGGCTGGTACGGCATCGACGGGGTCAAGCCCGACCTCATGACCTTCGGGAAGGTCATGGGTGGCGGGTTCCCGGCCGCCGCCTTCGGGGGCCGCGCCGACGTCATGGCGCACCTCGCTCCCGCCGGACCCGTCTACCAGGCCGGCACCCTCTCCGGTAACCCCGTCGCCACCGCCGCCGGCCTCGCCCAGCTGCGGCTGCTCGACGACGCGGCCTACGTCAAGGTCGACGCCGTCTCCGAGCAGATCCAGTCGCTGGTCTCCGAGGCGCTCGGCAAGGAAGGCGTCGCGCACACCGTGCAGAACGCCTCCAACATGTTCTCGGTGTTCTTCACCGACCGGCCGGTGCGCAGTTACGAGGACGCCAAGGCGCAGGAGTCCTTCCGGTTCACCGCGTTCTTCCACTCCCTTCTGGAGAACGGTGTCTACCTGCCGCCGTCCTCCTTCGAGTCGTGGTTCGTCTCCACGGCCCACGACGAGCAGGCGGTTCAGCGCATCGCCGACGCCCTTCCGGCGGCGGCCCGAGCGGCGGCGGAGGCCACGGCAGCATGAGCACCCCGACCAACAGCGACATCACCGTCGTCCACCTCATGCGGCACGGCGAGGTCGCCAACCCCGACGGCGTCCTCTACGGCCGTCTCGCGGGCTACCACCTCTCCGAGCTCGGGCGCCAGATGGCCGACCGAGTCGCCGAGCACCTGGCCGCACGGGACGTCACCTACGTCTGCGCCTCCCCGCTGGAGCGGGCGCAGGAGACGGCCACGCCGATCGCCAAGGCGCACGGCCTCGACATCGCGACCGACGAGCGGCTCATCGAGGCGGAGAACGTCTTCCAGGGCAAGACCTTCGGTGTCGGCGACGGGGCGCTGAAGAACCCGGACAACTGGAAGCACCTCGTCAACCCCTTCAAGCCGTCCTGGGGAGAGCCGTACGTCGACCAGGTCGTCCGGATGAAGGGCGCGCTGGACGCTGCGCGGGACCGGGCGCGCGGGCACGAGGCGGTGCTGGTCAGCCATCAGCTGCCGATCTGGATCGTGCGGTCCTACGTCGAGAAGCGGCGGCTGTGGCACGATCCGCGCAAGCGGCAGTGCACGCTCGCGTCTCTGACGTCCTTCACGTATCAGGGCGACCGGATCGTGTCCGTGGGGTACAGCGAGCCGGCGATCGATCTGGTGCCGGTGCATCTCCGGGCCGGGGCCAAGCCGGTGAAGGGTGGGTCCAAGGGGTTCGGGGCGTAGCCGCTCCGCTGTAGGCCCGTGGGGAACTGGCGGCCCGTTGTGGCTGGTCGCGCAGTTCCCCGTGCCCCTGAAGGGGCGCCCTTCTGTTACCGAATCCGGAAATCGCGCCGGAACCTTCCCCGTCTTCGTCTCCTCTGAATGGGTGACCACCAGAGAACGTGACGAATCGGGGAAGCATGCACTCTCTCACCCGAAGGGGAGCAATAGGCCTGGGCGCGGGCGCCGCGGCCGCCGTAGGGCTTTCGGGGTGTGGAACCCTCACCGGATCGGACGGGGACGGGGCGGACGGGGTGACCCACGGCGCCGGGTCCTCGCCCAGCAAGAAGCCGGTCACCGTCCGCCCCATCGGTGACGGCTCCACATCCTTCACCGGCAAGCAGCCCCACCAGCCCGGCAAGCCCGTGCCGCTGGAACCGGGTGAGACTCCGCCGCAGTTCGTGATCTTCTCCTGGGACGGCGCCGGCGAGGTCGGCAACGGCCTCTTCCCGCGCTTCCTCGACCTCGCCAGGCAGCACGAGGCGCACATGACCTTCTTCCTCTCCGGGCTGTACCTGCTGCCCGAGTCGAAGAAGCGGCTCTACGACCCCCCGAACAACCCCCGTGGCGCCTCCGACATCGGCTACCTCACCGACGAGCACGTCAAGGCGACCCTGACGAACGTCCGCCGCGCCTGGCTCGAAGGGCACGAGATCGGCACGCACTTCAACGGCCACTTCTGCTCCGGCTACGGCACTGTCGGCAACTGGACACCGGCACAGTGGCGCTCGGAGATCCAGCAGGCGAAAGCCTTCGTCAAGGAGTGGCGCACCAACACCGGCTGGACCGACCTGCCCGCGCTGCCCTTCGACTACGACAAGGAACTCGTCGGCGGCCGCACCCCCTGCCTCCTCGGCCAGGACAACCTGCTGCCCACCGCCCGCGAGCTCGGCTGGCGCTACGACGCCTCCTCGCCCGGCGGCCGCCAGGTCTGGCCCGAGAAGAAGAACGGCATCTGGGACCTGCCGCTCCAGGCGGTACCGTTCCCCGGCCGCAGCTTCGAGGTCCTGTCCATGGACTACAACATGCTCGCCAACCAGTCGGTCAACTCGACCAACGCGCCCGCCCACAACCACCCGGCCTGGCGCGAGCAGTCCGCCGGGGCCTACATCTCCGGCTTCCAGCGGGCCTACGAGACCAACCGCGCCCCCTTCTTCGTCGGCAACCACTTCGAGCACTGGAACGGCGGCATCTACATGGACGCCGTCGAGCAGGCCCTCAAGCACATCGCGCGGGAGAAGGAGAAGGGCGGGGACGTCCGCATGGTCTCCTTCCGGCAGTTCGTCGACTGGATGGACGTACAGAAGCCGGAGGTGCTCGCGCAGCTGCGGACGCTCGACGTCGGACAGCAGCCCGCCGGTGGCTGGAAGACCTTCCTCAGGGGTTCCTCGAGGCCCTCCGGCACCCCCTCCTCGACAGCCTCCTCGAACGCTGCCTGAAATGCGGGTTTCCGCCCGCAAGGGGGGTGCGCAAGATCCCCGGAACGGGCATGCGAAACTTTTCACATGAGTGCCGCCAGTCGTAGCCGCTCCCGAGTCCGTACCACCCTGCTCACCGCGGGTGCCGCAGCCGCAGCGCTGACCCTTTCCGCCTGCAGCTCGGGCGGCACCTCGGGTGGAGGCGGCGACACCAACTTCATCATGGGCGCGGACGGCATCTCGACCGCCAAGCAGGGCGACCGGGGCACCGCCCCCGACCTGTCCGGCAAGACCGTCGACGGGGGACAGCTCGACGTCGCCGACTACAAGGGCAAGATCGTCGTCCTGAACATATGGGGCTCCTGGTGCGCCCCCTGCCGGGCCGAGGCACCCAACCTGGAAGCGGTCCACAAGGACCTCAAGGGCAAGGACGTGCAGTTCGTCGGCGTCAACACCCGCGACACCAGCATCCAGAACGCCCGCGCCTTCGAGAAGGACATGGGCATCACCTTCCCCAGCCTGTACGACCCGACGGGCAAGCTGATGCTCCGCTTCAGCAAGGGCACCCTCAACCCGCAGGCCGTGCCCTCCACGCTCATCATCGACCGGGACGGGAAGATCGCCGCCCGCTCGCTGGCCGCGCTCAGCGAGAGCAAGCTGCGCAAGATGATCAACCCGGTCCTCGCGGAGAAGTGACGTGAGCGCAGTCGTCACGCTCGCCGCCGACACCGGCTACAACGGCACCGTCCTCAACGGCGCGCTGCTCCTCGCCCTGCCCCTCGCGGTCCTCGGCGGCCTCGTCTCCTTCTTCTCGCCGTGCGTCCTGCCGCTGGTCCCCGGTTATCTGTCGTACGTCACCGGAGTCACCGGCACCGACCTGGCCGAGGCCCGACGCGGACGCATAGTCGCCGGAGCCTCCCTGTTCGTGCTCGGCTTCACCGTGGTGTTCGTCTCCAGCGGGGCGCTGTTCGGCTACTTCGGCCAGACGCTCCAGGAGAACCAGGGCGTGCTGTCCAAGGTGCTGGGCGTGCTCATGATCCTCATGGGCTTCTTCTTCATGGGCCTGATGCCCTGGATGACCCAGCGGGAGTTCCGCTTCCACAACAAGCCCGCCATGGGCCTGGTCGGCGCCCCGCTGCTCGGCGCGCTGTTCGGCATCGGCTGGACCCCCTGCATCGGCCCGACCCTCGCCTCCGTGCTGACCCTCTCCGCGCAGCAGGGCAGCGCCGGCCGCGGTGCCATACTGACCGTCGCCTACTGTCTCGGCCTCGGTGTGCCCTTCGTGCTCGCCGCGGTCGCCTTCCGCAAGGCGCTCGGCGCCTTCGGCTGGGTCAAGCGCCACTACGTCTGGGTCATGCGCATCGGCGGCACCATGATGATCGTGACCGGACTGCTGTTGCTGACCGGCCTGTGGGACCGCCTCGTGCAGGACCTCCAGTCCTGGTCCGCCGGTTTCTCTGTGGGGATCTGATCCATGAGCAAGACCACACCCGACACCCCCGCGACCTCGGACGCGCCCGACGCTCCCGTCGGCGACCAGGACCTCGGGGCCGCCGGCTCCCAGCTCTCCACCGCGCCCAAGGAGAGCCTGAGCATGCCCGCCCTGGGCGTGATCGGCTGGGCCCGCTGGTTCTGGCGGCAGCTGACCTCCATGCGGGTCGCCCTGCTGCTGCTCCTGCTCGTGGCGCTCGGCGCGATCCCCGGCTCGCTGATCCCGCAGACCGGGACCGACGCCACGAAGGTCGCCGACTTCGTCAAGAACAACCCCACCCTCGGGGACGTCTACGGCAAGCTCGGCCTCTTCCACGTCTACAGCTCGGTGTGGTTCTCCGCGGTCTACATCCTGCTGTTCGTCTCCCTCATCGGCTGCATCGTGCCCCGCACCTGGCAGTTCGTCGGGCAGCTGCGCGGCAGGCCGCCGGGCGCCCCGAAGCGCCTGACCCGGC
Source organism: Streptomyces sp. NPDC005483 (assembly GCF_040606035.1). NCBI lineage: Bacteria > Bacillati > Actinomycetota > Actinomycetes > Kitasatosporales > Streptomycetaceae > Streptomyces > Streptomyces sp. NPDC005483. The sequence continues at coordinate 158,941 of NZ_JBEXEA010000017.1, read as the reverse complement.
TGCCCGCCTACACCACCTGGCGCACCGAGGCCGAGCCCGAGCAGGTCCGCGAGGCCGCGCTCGCCCTGCTGAAGAAGAAGCGGTTCCGCGCCCACCTCGCCGGGGACAACGTCGCCGGTGAGAAGGGCTATCTGCGCGAGATCGGCAACCTCGCCTTCCACATCGCGCTGATCGTGATGCTGACCGCCTTCGCCTGGGGCCAGCTGTTCAAGTCCGAGGGCAACAAGCTGGTCGTCGAGGGCGACGGCTTCTCCAACACCCTCATCTCCTACGACGACTTCAAGTCCGGCAACCTCTTCAGCACCGACGACCTGGTGCCGTTCAGCTTCACCCTCGACAAGTTCACCGGCACCTACGAGACGAGCGGCCCCAACAAGGGCACCCCGCGTCTCTACCAGGCCGCCATCAACTACAGCGAGGGCGCCTACGGCAAGGATCACAAGACCCTCGTCAAGGTCAACGAGCCGCTCGAGATCGGCGACGCCAAGGTCTACCTCACGGCCCACGGCTACGCCCCCCTCATCACGGTCCGGGACGGCAAGGGCAACGTCGTCTTCCACGACGCGGTCGCGATGCTGCCGCTCGACTCCAACGTCACCTCCACCGGTGTGATCAAGGTCCTCGACGGCTACCGGAACGCCCAGGGCGTCAGCGAGCAGCTGGGCATCTCGGCGTTCTTCCTGCCGACCTACACCAAGGGCAGCGAGACGGCCTCCACCTTCCCCGCGCTGAACAACCCGGTGCTCAACCTCACGCCGTACCACGGTGACCTCGGCGTGAACTCGGGCATCCCGCAGAGCGTGTACCAGCTCGACAAGTCGCATGTGAAGGACTTCAAGGACGCCAAGGGCCAGGAGCTCAGGGACAACCTGAAGCCCGGCCAGACCATGCAGCTCCCGAACGGCGCCGGGTCGATCACCTACGAGAGCACCAGGCAGTGGGCGAACTTCCAGGTCGTCCAGCAGCCCGCCAGCGGCTGGGCCCTCGCCGGCGCCCTCACCGCGATCTTCGGCCTCGCCGCGTCCCTGTTCATCCAGCGCCGCCGCGTGTGGGTGCGGGCGGTGACGGGCGCCGACGGGGTGACGGTCGTGGAGATGGCGGGCCTGGGCCGCAGCGAGTCGGCGAAGGTGCCCGAGGAGCTGGGCGAGCTGGCGGGGGTCCTCTACGACCAGGCTTCCGGAGCGCCCGAGGGCACGGAGGCGGAGCCGGACGGTGTGTCCGACTCCGGCGCCGCATCTACGGAAGGGGCTGAGAATTGAGTCCTCTCCCGCGCGGAACTAGGGAGATTCCTGGCTCTCGCCGCCCAGCGGACCAGCGGCCCTCCGGGTCTTCCACGATCAACGCCAGCCGGGTTGAAACCAGCCCGGTAACACGACCCCAAGCTTCCCGCAGCCCTCACCGCCCGACAGCAAGTCGCCGGGACATTCACCCGAAGGAGTGTTGAGGTGACTTACGCCGCCGCAACCGAGTTGGCCACCGCCACCAACGAGCACCTCGCCAACATCAGCAACACGCTGATCTACTCCGCGATGGCCGTCTACACCCTGGCCTTCTTCGCGTACATCGCCGAATGGCTCCTCGGCAGCCGCAGCAAGGTCGGCCGGACCGCCGCCGCGCTCACCGCCGACACCAAGGCCAAGGCGCCGGCCGTCACCGTGAACCAGGGCGGCAGCACCGCCGTACTGGAGCGGCCGCAGGTCGTGGTGCGGTCGGCGGCGGGGTCGCGTGACGTGCCCGACGGGCCCGGGGCGCACGGCGGGGACGAGCAGGGCGACCTCTACGGGCGTATCGCCATCTCCCTCACGGTGCTCGCCTTCCTCGTCGAGCTCGCCGGGGTCGTCGCCCGCGCGGCCTCGGTGGAGCGGGCCCCCTGGGGCAACATGTACGAGTTCAACATCACCTTCTCCACGGTGGCCGTCGCCGTGTACCTGGGGCTGCTGGCCCTGAAGAAGAACGTGCGCTGGCTCGGGCTGTTCCTGGTCACCACGGTCCTCCTCGATCTCGGCCTCGCCGTCACCGTCTTGTACACCGCCAGCGACCAGTTGGTTCCCGCCCTCCACTCGTACTGGCTGTACATCCACGTCTCCACCGCGATCTTCTGCGGCGCGGTGTTCTACGTCGGCGCGGTCGCCACGATCCTGTACCTCTTCAAGGACAGCTACGAGAACAAGATCGCGTCCGGCGGCACCCCCGGCAGGTTCGCGAACTCCGTCCTGGACCGGCTGCCGGCCTCCGCGAGCCTCGACAAGTTCGCCTACCGCGTCAACGCGGCCGTCTTCCCGCTGTGGACGTTCACGATCATCGCGGGCGCGATCTGGGCGGGCGACGCGTGGGGCCGTTACTGGGGCTGGGACCCCAAGGAGACCTGGTCGTTCATCACCTGGGTCGCCTACGCCTGCTACCTGCACGCCCGTGCCACGGCGGGCTGGAAGGGCCGCAAGGCCGCCTACCTGGCGATGATCGCCTTCGGCTGCTGGCTGTTCAACTACTACGGCGTCAACATCTTCGTCTCCGGAAAACACTCGTACGCGGGCGTCTGAGCCCTCGACGGGCCACCCTGGAGTCATGACCGGTTTCGTCGGACAGGGCAGCAGCCAGACGCACGGCGGCACCCGCATCCTGCACTTCCTGGTGCGGCTGCCGGCGCCCATGGAGACGGTCTGGCCGGAGGTGGCCACCGCGGAGGGGCTCGCGGCCTGGTGGACCGGGGCGGCGGTGCTCGAACCCCGGCTCGGCGGCGCGGTCGTGCTGCCGGGCCTCGGGGAGGGGCAGGTCACCGCGTGGGACGTGGACCGGGTCGCCGAGTACACACTGGAGCGGGGCGGCCGGGTCCGGTTCCATCTGGAGCGGGACGGCGACGACGGGGCGGTGCTGCGCTTCACGCACGAGTACGAGGGTGAGGGCGAGACCGAGCCCGCGTGGCGGGCCCGGCTGGAACGTCTCGTGGAGACCCTGGACGCCTAGCAGCGCGCCAGCCCGCCTAGGACGGCGGCAGGCACTCCTTCGCCGGTGGCTTCCCCTCCGGCCAGGCGATCCGTACGAAGCGGGCGGTGCCCTGGGAGGTCAGTTCCACGATCGGTACGGCCTTGTCGTACGGGTTGCCGTGGTTGTCGAGGCAGATCCAGCCGCTCGCGCCGTCGACCCGCTGCTGGGTGCCCTTGATGAGCCGCCACTCGTTGCGGACCTCTTCGAGGGTGGGGATGTCCTTGCTGCCCTTGGCGAACCGGATGCCCTGGTACGTCAGCCGCATCGCGTCGTAGGCGATGATCAGCTGGCCGTCCTCCAGGTCGACGTCGCCGATCGGGCCCACCTTGTCGCCCTGGCCTTCCAGCACCAGATCCTGGAGGACCTTCGCGTCGGCGGCCGAACCCCCGGTCGCGGGCGGGGACTTCAGCCACGCGTCCGGATGGGCGAGGGCGGTGTAGCGGACGGTGAGGTTGCGGTTCAGGGCGTCCCGGTCCAGGTCCTTGTCGCCGGTGAGGTAGGACGCCTCGTCGCCGGTGAGCAGGGTGAACTTCCGCTTCTGGCAGCCGCGTTCACCGAGTGCGTTGATGAACTGGCGCAGCTGGGTGTGGCGTCCGGCGAACAGGATGGTGTCGGTGCCGGTGTCCGTGTCGCAGACCAGGTGGGTGATCTGCTCGAAGTCGTTGGCGGTGGAGCCCTCCAGGCTGCGGTCGCCGGGCGGGTTGAACGACCAGGGGGCGTACGGCGATCCCTTGAGCAGTTTCTCGAAGGAGCGCTGGAGGGTCAGTGAGTAGGGGTCGCCGTCGTCCTTGTCGTCCGCCTTCTGGTCGTAGACCAGGACCGCCTTGTCGGCCGCGACCTGGGCGAAGGAGGTGAGCGCGCGGGCCTCGTCGGTGTTGGTGGGGGCGACCCGGGCGAGCCCGGGGAAGGGGTCCTTGCCGCTCTGGCCGTTGGCGAGGTTGTCGGCGGTGATGGAGGTGCCGATCACCGCGATGCCGCGGGCGGTGAGCTTGCTGACGGCCCGTTTGTTGTTGGCGGTGCTCAGCCCGATCCCCGCCACCGCCCGCAGCCGGTCCTTGCCGCCGGTCATGCTCTCCAGCTGGTCGACGGTGTGTTCCCAATGGGCGCCGGTGGCACCGGGGTTGGCGAGCACCAGCCGGATCGCGGGGACGGTCCCGTTGGACCGGTGGTTGGCCTGGTACTGCGCGAGATATGCGCCCTGGAGCTCGTGCAGCACGTCACCGAGGTTGTCGGCGTCGGTCGCGGTGAAGGGCTCGAACAGGGCCACGGTGACGTACGGGCCCTTGATGGACCGGTTCTCGCGGTCGATCGCCCGGACGACCGGCCGCAGCGGGGCCCTGCCCCAGTCGTAGCCGGTCGCCGAGACGCCCACGCACTCGTCGCCGCCGTCCGCTTCGACGACCCCGGCCGCGCAGGAGTGGTCGTCGTGGGCGAGGGTGCGCACGCCGAGGACCAGGCCCGCCGTCACCGCCACGGCGAGCACGATCGCGACGTACCGGCGCAGCGGAATCTCCCACACGCCCTCCCGCAGCCACGTCCCGAAGCCTCTGCCGGCCATCACGCCTCCCCCTCGCTGTCGTCCTCGTCGTCCGGGATGCGCAGCGACCGCCCCGCGAGCGCGTCCTCGGGCCAGTCCCGGGAGGCCCGCCACAGCAGCGCGTTGCCGGCCGGGCGCAGGTTGGACAGCTGCTCCAGCTCGAAGCGCAGCCGGTCGCAGACCCTCGGGTCCGGCAGCGCGAGCGGGTCGGTCAGCTGCCACACGGCGTGCAGCAGCCGTCGTATCCGCAGATGCAGGACGGGGTCCGCTTCGTCCACGTCGTCCGGCACCCGCTGTACGGCGTCCGTGTGGCCCAGCGCGATCGCCGCGCGCCGGTCGTCGCGGGCGGCGAAGTCGTGGCCCTCGGCGTCGTGCGCGTGGAAGTAGGGTGCCGAGGCGACGAAGCGAAGGGTGCGCAGCCAGGTGCGGGTGTCCAGGGCGGTGAAGGTGTCGCGCAGGTGGGCCACGGCCGACTCGGTGGTGCCGAGGGCGAGTTCGTGGTGCAGCCGGTAGCGGGCGCGGGCTTCGTCCGGACCGGTCGGGGCGTAGTACGCGATCAGCGTCTCGTGGGCCTCGCGCCAGCGCCCGTGGTCGGCGGAGCGGTGGTGCAGCCGGAGCAGCAGCAGGGTCCGCACGAAGGGGTCGCCGACGAACCGGCCCGGCACCTCCGGCAGCCCCTCCTGGATGAGCCGGGTCTGCAGGGCCCGTACGTCGGCCGGCCCGAAGTCGTCCGGCAGAAGGGCCTCGGCGAGCGCGGTGGCGGAGTCGTGGTCGTGGGCGGCGGCCAGCACGGTGAGCTCCTCGAGCCGGTCCGCGGGCACGAGCCGGTCCAGGAGTTCGACGTAGGCGGGCCTGCCGTCGCGGTCCTCGTGCAGCCGTACGTCCGAGGTGAGCAGGTCGCCGAGGGAGGCGGTGCCGTTCTGTGCGGCGGACTCGGTGAGCAGCGTGATGCCGAGCGGATTGCCGCCGGTCAACCGGTGCACTGCGTGCGGGAGTTGGGGTGGCACCTGGTGCTCGTCGACGATGTGCAGGGTGTCGTCGGCGGTCAGCGGCGGCAGGGAGACCAGCAGGGCGCGGGAGGAGGGGGACGCGGGGTCGGGTGTCCAGTCGGTGCGCCGGGCGACCTCGGGGAGGGTGTGCCGTACGGCGTTGCGCAGGGCGGGGCGGCCGGCGCCGCGCAGTGCGGTGATGAAGACGACATGGTCGGCGATGCCCTCGGAGCGGTCCCGCAGGACGGGGTCGGTGAGGCCGGGGCCGGGCGCGGACTGGGCGTTGTCGACGAGGACGAGGGGGCGGCCCAGGCGCTGCATACGGGGCAGTACGCCGGTGTAGGCGTCGGTGAGGTCGGCGAGCAACGCCCGGACGAGATACCGCTCGGCGTGTTCGCGGGAGGTGCCGCCGGCCCGGAAGTGACCGGACAGCAGCATGAGTCCGCGCCGTGCGTTGCGGCTCGCGTTGGGGTAGTCCCGCCACCAGGTGGCGGCACGCTGCTGACGGCGGTGGACGAAGCTGTCGGAGATGGACTCCAGCGTCGCCTCGATGGCGGAGGACAGCAGTGGCCCGGTGCCGGTCGCGGCGGCGGCGACATTCGCGGCGACCCGCCCGGCCCAGCGCCCGGCGAACCCGGCGATCCACGACCCGCTCTCGTTGAGCAGCAGGATCCGCTCGACCTCGCGCCGGATCCGCTCGGAGTCGGCGTCCCGCCACCCTCCGGCGGCGACCGCGACCAGGCCCGACATCAGCCGCGGGAAGGTGATCCGCCCCGCGCCGGTCACCGGCTCCGCGAGCTGCTCGGCGATCACCAGCAGGGCTTGCGAGACCGGCGACCAGGCCTCGGCGTCCCGGCCCGCGGGCGGCGCCGCGAACTCGGCGGCCTCGCAGTCGATCAGGGCGACCGGGGTGTGCCCCTGGTAGGCCTCCCGCAACTCGCCGAGCAGGGCGCTCTTGCCCGTGCCGCGCGCGCCGGTGAGCACGACGAAGGGGAGTTCCTGCGGATGTTCCACCGCGATGGCCCGGTGCTGGTGCGGCCGCAGTCCCACGAGCCGGGGCGCGAGCCCCGGCGGTTCCGTGTCGAACAGCGCCCCGCGCCCGTGCAGCTGTCTGTGCACCCGCATTCCCCCCATGCGCGCTGTGTATCAATTACAGGGTACGGAGGGGGAGTTGGTTCGGACTAGATCGCGTGATGTCCGTCGGGTTACGAAAGTGTCGACTTGGGACCGGTCAGGAGCCCGCTCTGAGCACGAGTTCCAGCAGGCCCGGGAAGCGGGCGTCGAACTCCGCCCGCCGCAGCCGGTTGACCCGCCTCGGCCCCTCGTCACGCTGCTCCACGAGCCGGCCGACGGGACCGTGTCCCTGCCGGTCACACGGGCAAGCTGCTGCTGAGGGTCGGTCGATCCTCGTGAAGTGCCGCCCGTCTCCTGGACATTCGGCGGGGAATTTTGACACGGTGGGGTGCGCCGGCCCGTAATCGAACACGTGGTCGATGACGCCTTTCGGGAGCCCGCCGTGTCCCTCTCCTTCTACGCCGAGCAGAGTGCCTTCTCCGACCCGGGTGAACTCGCCTTTCTCTACGACGAGTTGCCGCACGATCCCGCCCAACTGGCCCGTGTCGTACGTGATGTGATGATCCACCGGGTCGAGGGTGATCTCTTCGGCCACACCCATCCGGCCGACCGGCTCCACAACGACGCGGAGTCCCGCTACATCGACGTCGTCCTGCGGATCCTCACCGAGCGGAACGACGCCCCGCTGACCGTGCGGCGCGAGCCGGGGGACCGGTTCGTCGGGATCTGCCGTGACTTCACGCTGCTGCACGTCTCCCTCCTGCGCCATGCCGGCATCCCGGCCCGGCTGCGGTCCGGGTTCGCCGACTACTTCGGTACGACCGGCTTCCACGGCGACCACGTCGTCACCGAGTACTGGGACGAGGAACGGGGCTGGCTGCTGGCGGACGCGCAGCTGGCCGACCCGGAGTTCACGGCCAACTGGGCGGTGGACTTCGACCCGATGGACGTTCCCCGGTCGCGTTTCCTCGTCGCCGGTGAGGCCTGGCGGGCGATCCGGGAGGGCGGGGCGGACGAGACGGCCTTCGGACTGCATCCGCCGACGGAGGGGCCGTTCTTCGGGGAGCGGTTCGTGGCGGGCAACATCCGGCTCGACCTCGCCGCGCTGAACAAGGTGGAGACCTTGCTGTGGGATGTCTGGGGTGAGGACGACGGGGAGCCGGGGACGGCGTTGCCGCAGGCGTCGAGGGAGTTCTACGACCGGGTCGCGCCGGTGGTGAGCGGGGAGGTGTCCTTCGAGGCCGTGCGGAGGCTGTTCGCCGAGGAGGACGGGTTGCGGACGCCGCCGACGGTCACGTGTTACGCGCCCTTCAACGGGACGCACCTCGTCACCCTGCGCTAAGCGGTTCTTTTGAGGTGCGGCGCCGTCGCGGCCGGCCGCCGCGTTTCACGTACGACCCGGTGCGCACAGGTCGCCGTCAGCAGCTCCCCCAGCAGGTCCGGGTCGTCGATCTCCAGGCCCAGCAAGGTCTCGATGCGCTCCAGGCGTTGGTACAGCGACTGACGGCCTATGTGGAGCAGAGCGGCCGTGCGGGTCGGGGAGCAGCCGTTCCTCAGATGGGTCTCCAGGGTGCGGACCAGGTCACTCGGGTGGGCCGCCTCCCAGGACAGCAGGGGGCCCAGGGTGCCCTGGACCAGGGCCGACAGGCGTTCTCTGTTGGCGTCCACCCCACCCCTCGTCAGCTCCCGCTCCAGGGCCAGTGCCCTCGACGAGGTCACCAGGGGGCCCTCCGGGTCAGCCGGTTCGGCCGAGGGGACGGTCAACGCCAGCTCCAGCGTCGTACGGGCCGCCCGCAGTGTGTCGCTCCAGCGCAGCCAGCCGCCGTCGGAGGCGGAGACGGCGTGTCCCACGGCGACCGTGAGTCCGGGGGCCGCCGTCGTGCGGAAGACCTCCTGGACCGCCTTCACCGGGTCGCCGGGGCGGGTGGCGCCGTGCAGGGACAGCAGTGCCAGGACGTCGCCCGGGAACGCGGCCCGCACCACCCCGGCCCCGCCCAGCAGCCGTACCGCACGGTCGACGGTGCTCACGTCCCGGGTGCCGTGCAGCGACACCCCGATCAGCCGGGCGCCCGGGCCCGGATGGAACCCGGCGAGCGCCGCCCGCGCCTCGACCTCCGGCTGGTTCAGCGCCGCCCGGTCGGCGAGGTCGGCGAGCAGGGCCGCCGTATGGTCGTCGCCCCACGGCCGTACCACCGAACGGCCCGACAGACCGCGGGCGACGATCGCCCGGTTGGCGGCCTCCGTGATCCGTACGAAGGGCACGACCCGGTGCATCGCCAGCAGCGGCAGCTCACGGCGGCGGGCCTCGTCGACCACCTCGGCGGGCATCACCGGCAGGGACCGGCCGACCTCCACCGCCAGCCCGGCGGCGCCCCGGGCGGCCAGCTCCCGGACGTAGCGGCGACGGGTCTCCTCGTCGGGGTCGGACAGGCCGAAGCCGTTGGTGAGCAGGAGCTCGCCGCCGTCCAGGAAGTTCGCGCCCTCGTAGACCTCGCTCGAGTGCACCCAGCGCACCGGGCGGTCCAGCGCGGTGTGTCCGGCCAGCAGGTCGGGCTCGGCGGCGCGGACCGGATCGAGGGTCAGGATCTCGCGAAGGGTGAGTGCGGGCATGCGCGCCTCCCGACAGTTCGTCCGGCTGTGGGCTGCCCGGAGAGTACTTTCCGCACGTTGCCCTCGTGTTTCGGCCACAGGAGAGTGAGAGGCATGGATCAGGCACAGGCACACCAGTGGCTCGCCACCGCCGTCGAGGAGGCCCGCGCCGGGCTCGCCGAGGGCGGCATCCCCATCGGGGCCGCGCTCTACGGCGCCGACGGCACCCTCCTCGGACGCGGCCACAACCGGCGCGTCCAGGACGACGACCCCTCCACGCACGCCGAGACGGCCGCCTTCCGGGCGGCCGGACGGCAGCGGTCGTACCGCGGTACGACGATGGTGACCACCCTCTCGCCCTGCTGGTACTGCTCCGGACTGGTCCGGCAGTTCGGGATCGGGCGGGTCGTGGTCGGGGAGGCCACCACCTTCCACGGCGGCCACGACTGGCTCGCCGGGCACGGGGTGGAGATCGTGCTCGTCGACGATCCCGAGTGCGTCCGGATGATGACCGACTTCATCGAGAAGAACCCGGCACTGTGGAATGAGGACATCGGTGAGTGAGCCCCGCATCCCCACGATCGATCTGCGCCCCTGGGTGGACGGCGACCCCGAGGCCCGCGCGGCGATCGCCAGGACCGTCGACGAGGCGCTTCGGACGGCCGGCTTCCTGCTGGTCACCGGGCACGGAGTCGACCCGGCCCTGCGCACCCGGATCCGGGAGGCGGCGCGGACCTTCTTCCGGCTGCCCGCGGAGACGAAGAGGGAGTACGAGGCGAAGGTCGGCGGCCGGGGATGGCTCGGTCCGGGCGCCGAGGCCAACGGCTACTCGGAGGGGACCGAGACCCCGCCGGACCTGAAGGAGTCGCTGACCTTCGCCACGCACGAGCCCTTCGAGGACCCGGTCGTCAACGCGGAGTGGTACGCGCCGAACGTCTGGCCCGCCGAGGTGCCGGAACTGCGGACGCTGTGCGAGGAGTACCTGGAGCAGATGGGCGAGCTGGAGAAGCGGCTGCTCTCCCTCCTCGGTGAGGCCCTCGGGCTCGAACCCGACTTCTTCTCCCGGCACATGGACCATCCGACCTACGGCTTCAACATCAACTGGTATCCGGGGACCGAGGTCATCGGGGAGCCGCAGCCCGGGCAGTTCCGTATCGGCCCGCACACCGACTTCGGCACGGTCACGATCCTCGACCGGCAGGCCGGCAAGGGCGGCCTCCAGGTCTTCACGGACGCCGGCGGCTGGGAGGACGCGCCCTTCGACCCCGACGCGTTCACCATCAACATCGGTGACCTGATGGCCCGTTGGACCGGCGACCGCTGGCGGTCCGGCCGGCACCGGGTGCTGCCGCCACCGGCCGACGCGCCCGCCGAGGAACTGATGTCACTGGTCTACTTCGGCGAGTGCACCCCGGGCACGACCGTCGAGTCCGTCCCGGCACCGGTCGGACGCGTGGCGTACGAACCCGTCGACTCCCACACGTACCTGCGGGCGAAGCTGGACTCGATCACGGTCGCCTGAGGAGAGCACGGCGGGCGGGGCCCCCGTGGGCTTTCCGGCTACGGGGGCCCCGCAGCGCGGCGGCGGCTCACCTGTGCCGACACTGCGGCCGTCGACGCGCAGGCCGCCGCCAGTGCACCGAGGGCACCCTCGTCGCCCGGGCCGAGGGAAACGGCCGTGCACTGCCGACCGTCCGGTCCTCGGCCTGAGCGGCCGTCACCTGGCCGGTGACCGCCTCCGCAGCGCCGCGTACAGCACCGCGCTCACCGCGAAGCCGACTACAGGGGTGATGTCCCCGAACGACGGCCAGTGCTCCGGTACGTAGCCGACGTAGTCCTCCTGGTTGGAGAAGAGGGGGACTGAGACCGCCACTCCGATCAACAGGGCCGCGAGACCGGGCCAGTTGGTGAAGGCGCGGTCGGTGAGGCGGGCGGCGAGGACGTCGTGGGAGGTGCGGGAGCGCGTGAGGCGTTCGACCAGGACGACGCCCAGCCAGGGCGCCACCCAGTACGCGATCACCAGCAGGAACGCCTCATACGCCGCCCCCGCGTCGGAGAGCGAGGCCCACGCCGCCGCCGTACCGGCGACCCCGGACACCACGACCAGCACGCTCCGGCTCAGCCAGGCGGGGAGGTCCAGGCCGAAGGAGGCGATCGAGATGGCACCGGAGTACACGTTGAGGGCGTTGGCCGAGACCCCGCCCAGGATGATCGCGAGCAGGACCAGGTCGCCCAGCCAGCCGGGCAGATGGCCGGTGAAGGCCGCCGTCGGGGTCGCGTCCTTCGGGGCCAGGATGGTCGCAGAGGCCGCGCCGATCACCGCGACCACCGTCACCGACAGGAACAGCCCGAGCGCCGGGTAGAGGATCGTCCTGAACCTGTTCGCGGTACGGGGGAGATAGCGCGAGTAGTCCGAGGCGTACGGGTTCCAGCCCGCCGCGTAGCCCCAGGCCGCGCTGAACGCGAGCAGGAACCCGCCGACGCCGCCGCCGGTGCCGCCCCCGCCGAGGTCGGCGTCCTTGAAGGTCCACACCCCGGCGAGCAGGAAGATCACCGCGAGGGCGGGGAAGGCGTACTTCTCGAAGACGTGGACGAAGTTGTGGCCGATGAAGCCGATCAGGATCTCGGCGGCCACCACCAGGAGGAGGGACGGCAACGGGCGCAGCCCGGTCAGGGTGTTGAGCGCGAAGGCCGCGCTCACGCTGTTCACCGCGAACCAGCCGACGCCCGCCACCAGGCCGTTGGCCGCGGCGGGCAGGATGTTGCCGCGGTGCCCGAAGGAGAAGCGGCCGATCACCATCTGCGGCACCCCGAACCGGGGCCCGTCCAGGGACAGGACGCCCTGGGTGATCGCGCCGAGGGCGGTGCCGAGCACGATGGCGGCCGTGGCCTGCCAGAAGCTCAGGCCGAAGAAGAGGACCGCGATCACGCCGATGAAGACGGTCGCGAACTCGATGTTCGGAGAGGCCCAGGTCCACAGGAGCTGGAGCGGGCCGCCGTGGCGTTCGGCCTCGGGGATGGGTTCCGAGCCCGCCGCCTCGACGGCGATGACCTTGTCACCGTATGCGGGAGCGAGGGTGCCGGCGGAGTCGGCGGGAGCTGTCGTCATGCGAGGTAAGTGTCCGGCCCGCGTCCGGCTCCGCCCAGGGGCGCAATGTCCGCTTCGGGGGGCTCGGCGGCTTACAAGGTGTACGGCTTACACGGCGTACGGCCCCGGGTCAGTTCGCCTTCGGGTCCTCGCCCTGCTCCCGGCGCTTCAGTTCCTCCTCGCGGCGGCGCAGGTCGGCCTCCCAGTCCTTCAGCAGGGCCTCGTCCTTCTTGTGCTCGGCCTTGAGGGAGTTCAGGAACTCGGGGTTGTCGTCGGGGGCGACGTACTCCATGCGGTGGTTGCGGTGCCACTCGGAGGGGGTACGGCCGTTCACCGGCGGGGTGCGCAGCTTGCCCGCGGCGAGCCAGGCGATCGGGCCGACGATCCAGAACAGCAGGATGATGAAGACCCAGGCGATCTTCGGAAGGTGCTTCGCCTCGTCCTCGGGGGTGTTGAGGCAGTCGATGAACGCGTAGATCGTCAGCGCCAGCGGAATCAGGTACATCAGCAGCCGGAACATGTCTTTTGGCCCCCCAGGGAACGTTGTGTGGAGCCTGTGACGGGCCCCTGACGGGGTCAGGGTAGCGGCTCGGGGATACTTGACCCCATGGCTTACGACGATCTTCGCTCCCTGCTCAGGGCACTGGAACGCGAGGGAGACCTCAAGCGGATCAAGGCCGAGGTCGACCCGTATCTGGAGGTCGGGGAGATCGTCGACCGGGTCCAGAAGGCGGGCGGCCCCGCGCTGCTCTTCGAGAACGTCCGCGGGTCCGCCATGCCGCTCGCCATGAACGTCTTCGGGACCGACCGCCGGCTGCTGAAGGCATTGGGCCTGAAGTCGTACGGCGAGATCTCCGAGAAGATCGGCGGGCTGCTGCGTCCCGAACTCCCGCACGGCTTCGTCGGCGTGCGTGAGGCCTTCGGGAAGCTCGGCGCGATGGCGCACGTCCCGCCCAAGAAGGTGAAGTCCGCGGGCGCCCCGGTCCAGGAGGTCGTCCTCACCGGGGACGACGTCGACCTCGACCAGCTCCCGGCACTCTTCACCTGGCCGCAGGACGGCGGGTCCTTCTTCAACCTGGGACTCACCCACACCAAGGACCCGGAGAGCGGGATCCGCAACCTCGGTCTGTACCGCCTGCAGCGCCACGACAAGCGCACGATCGGCATGCACTGGCAGATCCACAAGGACAGCCGCAACCACTACCAGGTCGCCGCCCGGCGGGGCGAGCGCCTCCCGGTCGCGATCGCCTTCGGCTGCCCGCCCGCGGTCACCTACGCCTCCACGGCCCCTCTTCCCGGGGACATCGACGAGTACCTCTTCGCCGGGTTCATCGCGGGCAAGCGGATCGAGATGGTGGACTGCAAGACGGTCCCGCTCCAGGTCCCCGCGCAGGCCGAGGTGGTCATCGAGGGCTGGCTGGAGCCGGGCGAGATGCTGCCGGAGGGGCCCTTCGGGGACCACACAGGGTTCTACACCCCGCAGGAGCCGTTCCCGGCGCTGAAGATCGACTGCGTGACGATGCGGAAGCGGCCGCTGCTCCAGTCGATCGTCGTGGGCCGCCCCCCGACGGAGGACGGACCGCTGGGACGCGCCACGGAACGCTTCTTCCTCCCCCTGCTGAAGATCATCGTTCCGGACATCGTGGACTACCACCTGCCCGAGGCGGGCGGCTTCCACAACTGCGCGATCGTATCGATCGACAAGAAGTACCCGAAGCACGCGCAGAAGGTGATGCACGCGGTCTGGGGGGCACACATGATGTCGCTGACCAAACTGATCGTGGTCGTCGACGCCGACTGCGACGTGCACGATCTGCACGAGGTCGCCTGGCGGGCGCTGGGCAACACCGACTACGCCCGTGACCTCTCGGTCGTCGAGGGACCGGTCGACCACCTCGACCACGCCTCCTACCAGCAGTTCTGGGGCGGCAAGGCGGGCATCGACGCGACGAGGAAGTGGCCCGAGGAGGGCTACACACGGGACGGCGGCTGGCCCGAGATGGTGCTGTCCGACCCGGAGACGGCGGCGAAGGTCGACCGCCGGTGGAAGGAGTACGGCCTGTGAGCCCCATCCCCGCGGGCGGCCCGGCCCTGTTCATCGGCACCGACACCGACTACGTGGCCCTCGTGCGGCCCCGACTGGACCCGGCCGACCCGGGTGTCCGGGCGGCCGCAGAGCAGGCGGGCGTCACGCCGGAGGAGCTCGCCGGCCCAGGTGACACCTGGGCCGTCCTCTTCGAGCACGGCGGCGACGGCGACGGCTTCGAGCTGCCCGGTGTGCGCGACGCGGAACCCGCCGACTTCGCGGAGCGGCTGCGCGCGGAACTCAGTGCGGCGGACGGTCCGTTCACGGTCGACGGCGGAGCGGCGCTGCGGCTGGACGCCCGCCCGGCCGGCGCGGACGGATACGCCTTCACAGCGCACATCACCCCGCCCGACGACGCCGGGACACCGCTGACCGTGCAGACGGGCCCGCTGTCCGCCGCCGCACTCCTGACCGACCTCGACGCCTTCCTCGGGAGCCTCGCATGATGACCACCGCCGACGGGGTCGTGGGCCCGGGCCCGGCCCCTCAGCCGACGGGGAAGGTGAAGGGCTTCCTGCGTCTCGTGATGATCGAGCACTCGGTCTTCGCGCTGCCCTTCGCGTACATCGCCGCGCTGACCGCGATGTACGAGTGGGACAAGAACATCCACTGGGGGCGGCTGCTCCTGGTGACGGTCTGCATGGTCGGCCTGCGCACCTTCGCGATGGCGGTCAACCGGATCATCGACCGGGAGATCGACGCGCGGAACCCCCGGACGGCACAGCGGGAGCTGGTCACCGGGGCGATGTCGGTGAAGCACGCCTGGACCGGCGCACTGGTCGCGGTCGTGGTCTTCCTCGGCTCGGCGGCGCTGCTGAACCCGCTGTGCCTGGCGCTCGCTCCCGTCGCGGTGATCCCGATGGTGGTCTACCCGTACGGGAAGCGGTTCACGAACTTCCCCCAGGCCATCCTCGGTCTCGCCCAGGCGATGGGTCCGGTGGGCGGCTGGCTCGCGATCACCGGGGAGTGGTCCTGGGACGCGGTCATCCTCGGTCTGGCCGTCGGCATCTGGATCGGCGGGTTCGACCTGATCTACGCCTGCCAGGACGTGGAGACGGACCGGGAGATCGGCGTCATGTCGGTGCCGGCGCGGTTCGGTATCCCGGCGGCGATCTGGGGGGCCCGGGTGTGCCACGCCCTGACGACGTCCCTCCTGATCTGGTACGCCGTGGCCACGGAGGCGGGCGGGTTCTTCTGGGTGGGCCTGATGATCGTCGCGGGTGCGTTCGTGTACGAGCACTCGATCGTGCGTCCGCATGACCTGTCCCGCCTCAACCGGGCGTTCTTCAGCGTCAACGGCTTCATCGGGATTGCCCTGTTCGTGTGTGCGCTGCTGGATCTGCTGGTGCGGGGGTTGACGGTCTGAGGCGGGATCATGGGGGCCCGCGGGTCGGTTGCGGGCTTGCGGGTTGTGGGGGTTGCTCGCGCAGTTCCCCGCGCCCCTGAGTAGGTACAGGTCCTCGGTGTTTGAACGCGAACGCCGTTGCCACCCCTGCCACCAGGCCCGGCGGGCTGCGAGGCGGTGGGGGAGTGGGTTCACTCACGCCTGGAGCGCGTCGTGACCCGGCTTGCGCCTGAGCAGGAACGCGGCCGCCACTCCCGCCATCAGCCCCAGCAGATGCCCCTGCCAGCTGACCCCGGTCTGGGTCGGCGCCAGGCCCATCACGATCGAGCTGCCCCAGATCGCACCGACCAGCACCCCTGCGAGAACGCCCAGCGGGCGGCGCTCCACCACCCCGCTCACCAGCAGGTAGCCGAACAGGCCGAAGATCAGGCCCGACGCGCCCGCCGTGTTGGTGTGGGCCGGGGCTATGAGCCAGACGCCGAGGCCGTCGGCCACGATGATCAGGGCGCAGACGGCGGCGAACCGGCGCAGGCCGCCGAGGGCCGCGAGGAACCCCATGACCAGCAGCGGGACGCTGTTGGCGGCCACGTGGGCGAACCCGAAGTGGATGAAGGCGGCCGGGACGACGTCGACCAGCTCGGACGGGGTGCGCGGGGTGATGCCGAGGCCGTCGAGGGCGTGGCCGCTCGCCACGTCCACCACTTCCAGCAGCCATAGCAGCGCGACCCAGCCCGCCATCAGCTTGGCCGCAGCCTTCGCACGGTCACCGCGCGACCACTCGAGTTCCCTGCCCGTCATGCCGATCCCCTCCCCGTCGGAAGAACGCCCGACCCCCCTTGGCCGGTTCCCACCCTGTGACGCCGGATAGGCTCGGGGGTGTGAACCCAGTCAAGCCAGGAGAGACGCGGCGTACGCCTTGGATCGTAGGGGTGTCCGGCGCCTCCGGCACCCCGTATGCCGCGTCCGTACTGCGTGCGCTGCTCGCCGCCGGTGAGAGCGTCGACCTGGTGGTCTCCCGTGCCTCGCGGCTCACCCTCCTCGACGAGACGGGGATCTCGTTCCGGGACGCGCACTGGCGCGAGGACCTGCGGGAATGGCTGGACCGGGGGGCCGACGGCAAGCCCGGCACCTTCGAGGCGGACATCAGCGCCGTGCGGTACTGGAACGCCGGGGACCTGGCCGCAGGGCCGTCCTCGGGGTCGTATCCGAGCAAGGGGATGCTGATCGTCCCCGCCTCCACCGCCTGTGTCGCCGGAGTCGCCCTCGGCCTCTCCAAGGACCTGTTGCAGCGGGCCGCGAGCGTGACGCTGAAGGAGCGGCGCCCGCTGGTCGTGGCCGTACGGGAGACTCCCCTGAACGGCCAGACGCTCCGGCACCTCGTCGCACTCGACGACGCCGGCGCGAGCGTGGTCCCGGCCTCGCCGGGGTTCTACGCGGGCGCCACCCACATCCAGGACCTGGTGGACTTCGTCGCCGGGCGGGTGCTGGACGCGGCGGGTGTCGGGCACGACCTGTACCGGCGCTGGCGGGGCGAACTGGGCGGCGGCGCCCCGGGTCAGTAGGGCGGGTCAGGTCGGCACGGCACGTCGGGTCAGCAAGGCAAGTGGCAGTACCTCTCATCACTTCAGGCACTTTTTCAGCGGAAGGCTTCGATCCCATGGACGCGGTGGACAGGCAGCTCATCCAGGCCCTGAGGGAGAACGGCCGGGCCTCCTACGCGGAGCTGGGGCGCCTCGTCGGTCTGTCGGGACCCAGCGTCACCGACCGCATCAACCGGCTGGAGGCGGCCGGTGTCATCACCGGTTACCGCGCCACCGTCGACTCCGCCTCGCTCGGCCTCGGCGTCACCGCGCTGATCGGTATCTCGCTGGGGGACGCGGTCGACCACGAGGACGTGGCGCGCCGGCTGAGAGACCTCGGTGAGATCGAGGACTGCTGGTTCATCGCGGGCGACGACTCGTACATGCTGAAGGTCCGGGCGCCTGACGTCGACGGGCTGGAGAAGATCATCCGGCGGCTGTCCGGGACCGAGGGGGTCTCCCGGACCCGCACCACGATCGTGCTGTCGACGAAGTGGGAGAACCGGGTCGGCGAGCTGCCCGAAGAGGCGTAGACGTACGGTTGTCGGAGTCGTTCGGGGTCGTCGGAGAGAGGTGTGGGCATGGACGTCGGGCTCAAGCGCGAGCTGGAGGACAAGGTCAGGGCCGGTGAGCGGCTGACCCGTGAGGACGGCATCGCGCTGTACGAGTCGGACGACCTGGCCTGGCTGGGCGGTCTCGCGCACGAGGTGCGGACGCGGAAGAACGGCGACGTCGTCCACTTCAACGTCAACCGTCACCTCAACATGACCAACGTGTGCACGGCGTCCTGCGCCTACTGCTCCTTCCAGCGCAAGCCGGGGGAGAAGGACGCGTACACGATGCGCATCGAGGAGGCGGTGAAGCTCGCCAAGGCGATGGAGGGCGAGAACCTCACCGAGCTGCACATCGTCAACGGGCTGCACCCGAACCTGCCGTGGCGCTACTACCCGCGGTCGCTGCGCGAGTTGAAGGCGGCGCTTCCGGAGGTCTCCCTGAAGGCCTTCACCGCGACCGAGATCCACCACTTCGAGACGATCTCGGGTCTGTCGGCGTCGGAGATCCTCGACGAGCTGATCGACGCGGGTCTTGAGTCCCTCACCGGCGGTGGCGCGGAGATCTTCGACTGGGAGGTCCGGCAGCACATCGTGGACCACCGCACCCACTGGGAGGACTGGTCCCGCATCCACCGCCTGGCGCACGAGAAGGGGCTGAAGACCCCGAGCACCATGCTGTACGGCCACATCGAGGAACCCCGTCACCGCGTGGACCACGTCCTGCGGCTGCGTGAGCTCCAGGACGAGACCGGCGGCTTCCAGGTCTTCATCCCGCTGCGCTACCAGCACGACTTCGTGGACGTGAAGGACGGCAAGGTGCGCAACCGCCTTCAGTCCCGCACCCAGATGGCGACGGGCGCGGAGGCCCTGAAGACCTTCGCGGTCTCCCGCCTGCTGTTCGACAACGTCCCCCACGTCAAGGTCTTCTGGGTCATGCACGGCGTCCAGACCGCCCAGCTGGCCCTCCAGCACGGCGCGGACGACATGGACGGCTCGGTGGTCGAGTACAAGATCACCCACGACGCCGACAACTACGGCACGCCGAACAAGCTGACCCGTGAGGACCTGCTGGACCTCATCCGCGACGCGGGCTTCCGCCCGATCGAGCGGAACACGCGGTACGAGATCATCCGCGAGTACGACGGCCCGGACACGGGCCGCCGGGAGGCACCGCAGCCGATGCGTCTCTGAGCGCCCGGAGGCGGCCCGGGTCGCGGAAGCCGACACTCGGTGAACTAAGCGATCAACCCTCACGGCCCCGAGACCGCGCCCCTCTTGGCCCACCGCCTGCACCTACGGGCACGTGGACGCCGCCAGGGGCGCGGGGAACTGCGCGATCAACCCCCACCGGCCCGCACCCGGGGCCCGAGACCGCACCCCCTTCGCTCACCGCCCGTACCTACGGGCACGTGAATGCCGCCAGGGGCGCGGGGAACTGCGCGATCAACCCCCACCGGCCGGCACCCGGGCCCGAGACCGCACCCCCTTCGTTCACCGCCCGCGCCCACGGGTACTCGGCCGTCATGGTGAGCGCCGAGGCACCTGAGGACGCGTACACCGCCGAACCCTTCCTCCCGGACCGTGGCGGCCTGGCCGCCCTGCGCGAGGCCGCCGCCGGCTGCCATGGGTGCCCCCTCCACCGGGACGCCACGCAGACCGTCTTCGGCGAGGGCACCGCACACGCGCGCGTGATGCTCGTGGGCTAGCAGCCCGGTGATCAGGAGGACCGGCAGGGGAAGCCGTTCGTCGGGCCTGCCGGGAAGCTCCTCGACCGGGCCCTCGCGGAGGCCGGGATCGACCCGGCGGACGCCTACGTCACCAATGCCGTCAAGCACTTCAAGTTCACGCAGGCCGAGCCGCGCAAACGCCGTATCCACAAGGCGCCGAACCTGAGGGAGATGACGGCCTGCGCCCCCTGGCTCGCCAGGGAGCTGGAACTCGTCGGACCGGAGCTGATCGTCGTGCTCGGCGCCACCGCGGGCAAGGCGCTGCTCGGCTCGTCGTTCCGGGTGACGCAGGTGCGCGGGACCGTGCTGGAGGAGGAGATCCACGGCAGGCGCGAGCGCCTGGTGCCGACCGTGCATCCGTCGGCGGTGCTGCGGGCCGACGACAGGGAGGCCGCCTACCGGGGCCTGGTGGCGGACCTGGAGGTGGCGGCCCGGGCGCTCGGGTGACGTACGTGACGCCGGACCCCACTTGAGGCGACCCAGACGTAATGTCTCGCCTCATGCCCCTTACCTTCACCCTCGACCCGGCCGTCACCCCCGCCCTCCGCGACGGAATCCTCGACCTGTGGGCCGACGTCTCCAACGCCGGTGGCGCCGTCGGGTTCGTCGCACCGGTGGAGCCGGAGACGATCCGCCCCGAGCTGGTGAAGCACTTCGCGGGCATGGCGGAGGGGCGGACACGGCTGCTCGTGGGACACGACGAGGAGGGACGGGTCGCCGCCACCGCCTTCTTCAGCTTCAACACGCACCGCCTGATGACCCACTGGGTCTGGCTGTACACGGTGATGGTCCACCCCCGCCACCAGGGCCGGGGCTACGGCCGCGACCTCCTCTCCGCGGCGGCCGACGCGGCCCGCACCTTCGCGGGCATCGAGGCGATCCGGCTGACCTGCCGCGGCGGTCTCGGCCTGGAGCGTTTCTACGGCTCCTGCGGCTACAAGGAGGTCGGCCGCATCCCGGACGCCATCCGGGTGGCGCCGGGTGACGACCGGGACGACGTGATCATGCTGCTGCCGCTCGCCTGACCCGCGTCGAAGATCGGGTGCCCGGCGTGCTTCACTGGACAGTGCCCCTTTGGGGTGTTCGAGCCGTTCGATACGGATACGGAAGAGTGGATTGACATGCTCCGCTACACGCTGATGCGCCTCGGGATCCTGGTGGGCTGCCTCGTGGTCGTCTGGGGCCTCGTCTACTCCGGCCTCGCCCCGCGCGGTCTCGGCGACTCCAACGGCATGTGGATCGTCCTGCTCTCCCTGCTGCTCTCCGCCCCCATCAGCTTCGTGGTCCTGCGCAAGGAGCGCGACCGCGCCTCCATCCAGGTCGTGCAGCGGGTCGACCGCATGAAGGCCAACCTGGAGGCCAACCGCAGCCAGGAGGACGAGGCCGCCGACGAGTCCGCCGCCCCCTCCCAGGGCCAGGCCCCGCAGACCTCCTGACGTCAACGCCCCTGCTGCCGTGCCCGCGTGACCGTACGCTTTGCGCATGGGTGTCGTGAAGAGCAAGCGCATGCCGCGTGCCGTGCGGGAGCAGCAGATGCTGGACGCCGCCGTCGAGATCTTCGGGCAGCGCGGGTACATGGCCGCCTCGATGGACGAGATCGCCGAACTCGCCGGTGTGTCCAAGCCGTTGGTCTATCTGTACCTGAACTCGAAGGAAGACCTCTTCACCGCGTGCATCCGCCGGGAGGCGGCCGCGCTCACCGAGGCCGTGCGGACGGGCGTGCGGACCGACCTGCCCGCGGACCGTCAGCTCTGGGACGGGCTGCTGGCGTTCTTCACGCACACCTCGCAGAGCCCGCACGGCTGGTCCGTGCTGCATCTCCAGGCCCGTATCCACGGTGAGGCGTTCGCCGCCGAGGTCACCGCGATGCGCGAGGAGATCGTCGCGTTCGTGACCCATCTGATCGTGGTCGCGGCCCGCGAGGCCCACCGCGACCCCGATCTGCCCGAGCGTGAGGTCGCCGGCCTCGCCGAGGCGCTCGTCGGTGCCGCCGAGTCCCTCGCCGCCTGGGCCAACGCGACCGAGGGCGTGACCGCGCGGCAGTCGGCGGCCACCCTCATGAACTTCGCGTGGGCCGGTCTCGGGAACCTGATGGAGGGCCGGCCGTGGACCCTCCAGGACACGTCTTCCGGGAGCGCCCCGCTCCAGGTCAGCTGACGGCGCCTTCCGGACCGTGCCCGGGCAGTGCGTACACGCCCCCGCTCACATGCACCCGGTCGCCGCCGCACAGCTCGAACCGCTCGCCGTCCGCCGCGTACGTCACCGTCCCCGGCAGCAGCACCGGCGCCCTGAACTCGGCCCGTACCAGCACCGCTTGCGGTGTGCCGTGCGCCGCCAGACAGCGGGCCGCCGTCCACATGCCGTGCGCGATCGCCCTCGGGAAGCCGAAGAGGCGGGCCGTGAGCGGGTACAGGTGGATCGGGTTGCGGTCCCCGGACGCGGCGGCGTAACGCCGTCCGATGTCCCCGGCCAGCCGCCACTCGGCGACTCCGGGCAGCGACTCGTGCTGCTCCCGGTCCCCTGACGGCTGACCGCCGGTCTCCGTCGTGCGGTGCCGCGCCAGATAGGTGCTCACCGACTCCCACACGACCTCCTCGCCCACCCGCAGCTCGGTGACGACCGCGACCTCCGTACCGCGCCGGTGCGGCACCAACCCGTCGACGTACACGGTGAGTTCGTACTCACCCGACGCGGCCAGTTCCCGGTACCGGGTGACCTCGATCGACGTGTGCACCAGTCCGAGCAGCGGCAGCGGGAAGTCCCGCCCGCTCATCAGCCTCATGGCCAGGGGGAAGCCCAGCACATGCGGATACGTCACCGGCAGCGCGTCCTCCCCGGTCGGGAAGCCGCACACCCGCTCGTAGGCGGCCAGCCGCGCGAGGTCAACCCGCAGCCGGGGCAGCACCAGCCGGGTCCGGGGGAAGGCCGCGCCGGCGGAGGGCCGCTTGAAGGGGGAGCGCAGGGCGCCCGCGGCCAGGAGGGGGAGGAGGGAGGGCGACCGGGTGAGGATGGTCGGGAGCCCACCGGAGTCCGGCCCCGCGGGCCCCGAGCCCGAGGCCCGTCCGCCCCCGCCGTGCGACCCCTCGGCCTGTGTGTCGTCCGCGTACATCCCCACTACGCCCCCAGCAAGCTCTGGCCGCAGACCCGCACGACCTGCCCGTTCACCGCTCCGGACGCCGGATGCGCCAGCCACGCCGTAGTCTCGGCCACGTCGACGGGCAGTCCGCCCTGTCCGAGGGAGTTCATCCGCCGCCCCGCCTCCCGGATGAACAGCGGGATCGCCGCGGTCATCTTCGTCTCGATGAACCCCGGGGCGACCGCGTTCACCGTGACCCCGTGCTCGGCCAGTGCCCGGGGTGCCAGGGAGCGCACCAGTCCGACGACACCGGCCTTGCTGGCGCCGTAGTTGGTCTGCCCGGCGTTCCCGGCGAGCCCCGCGATGGAGGCGGTGGCGACGATCCGCCCGCCCCGCCGCAGCGTGCCCGTCTCCAGCAGCGCGTCCGTGGTGCGCAGCACGCTCGCCAGGTTCACGTCGAGCACCGAACTCCAGCGCTCCGCGGGCATGTTGACCAGGCGCCGGTCCCGGGTGATGCCCGCGTTGTGGACCAGCACGTCCAGCCCGTCCGGCAACGCCTGAGCGATCCGCGCGCCCGCGTCCGCGGCCGTGATGTCCAGCGCGAGGGCACTGCCCCCGAGCCGCGCGGCCAGCCGCTCGGCGTCCGCCGACGCCCCCGGCACATCGAGTACGACCACCCGCGCCCCGTCCCTCGCCAGCGTCTCGGCGACCGCCGCACCGATGCCCCGCGCCCCGCCGGTCACCAGGGCCGTCCGCCCGGCCAAGGGGTGATCCCGGTCGACGTCGGCCTCCTGCGGCTGTCCGACCTCGATCACCTGGCCGCTGACGTACGCCGACTTGGGGGAGAGCAGGAAGCGCAGGGTCGACTCGGCCGCGGACGCGTCGGTCAGCCGTACGAGATTGACCGTTCTGCCCCGCCCGATCTCCTTGCCGAGCGAGCGGGTGAACCCCTCCAACGCCTGCTGGGCGGCGGCCTGGTGGTGGTCGGAGGGGTCGAGCGGCGCCCCCAGGACGACGACCCGCCCGGACCCGGCGACCGACCGCACGACCGGGTGCAGAGCGGCATGCACCTCCGCGAGCCCTTCGACGTCCCGTACACCGGTGGCGTCGAGGAGAACGGCGGCGGGCGCGTCCGACGGGGCGGGGAACTCCGGACCGGACAGCTCCGGACCGGACAGCTCCGACTTGCCCGCCGTGAGCAGCAGCACCCCACCGTCGAAGGCCGGGGACTCCTGCGACCACCGCCGCAGCACCGCCGGCTGCGGAAGTCCCAGACGGCTGGTGAGGAACCGACCCGGCGCGGTACCGGTGAAGCTCAGATAGCGGTCGGCCATGTCCATCTCCCGGGTCGGTCGCAGATTCCTTACTCTGGAGTAAGGTTACCGTAGGTAACTCGATTTTCGAGGTGAGGAGCTGGTGGAGATGAGGCCCCTGAAGCCGCCGGTCGCCCGGCGCGTGGCGATCGTCGCCGGTACCCGCGTCCCCTTCGCCCGCTCGGACGGCCCGTACGCCACCGCCTCGAACCAGGACATGCTCACCGCCGCCCTCGATGCCCTCGTCGAACGCCATGGGCTCCAGGAGCCGGGCACCGTGGGGGAGTTCGTCGCCGGTGCCGTCCTCAAGCACGCCCGCGACTTCAACCTCGCCCGCGAGACGGTCCTCGGCTCGCGGCTGGACCCGCGCACCCCGGCGTACGACATCCAGCAGGCGTGCGGGACCGGTCTCCAGGCCGTCATCGCCGCCGCCAACAAGATCGCCCTGGGGCAGACGGAGTCCGCGATCGCGGGCGGTGCGGACACCGCGAGCGACGCGCCCCTCGGCGTCAACGACGACCTGCGCCGCATTCTGCTGGAGGCCCGGCGGGCGAAGTCGGCCGGCGGCCGCCTGAAGGCGCTCGCGCGCATCCGCCCCACCCACCTCGTGCCCGACATCCCGCGCAACGCCGAACCCCGTACCGGTCTGTCGATGGGCGAGCACGCGGCCGTCACCGCCCGCGCGCGGGGTGTGAGCCGCCAGGCGCAGGACGAGCTGGCGGCGACGAGTCACCAGCGGCTGGCGGCGGCGTACGAGCGGGGTTTCTTCCGGGAATTGGTGGTTCCGTTCCGGGGCCTGGCGCGCGACCAGAACCTCCGTCCCGACTCGACCGCCGAGAAACTCGCCGGGCTCAAGCCGGTGTTCGGCCTCAAGGACCCGGAACCCACCATGACGGCCGGGAACTCGACCCCGCTGACGGACGGCGCGGCTCTCGTGCTGCTCGCGTCGGAGGAGTGGGCCGAGGCGCGCGGCCTGGAAGTCCTGGCGTACCTCACGGCGTACGAGACGGCGGCCGTGGACTTCGTGCGGGGGGATGTCGTACAGGGTGAGGACGGGCTGCTCATGGCTCCCGCCCACGCCGTCCCCCGGATGCTGGAGCGGGCCGGGCTCGGCATGGAGGACTTCGACCTGGTGGAGGTCCACGAGGCCTTCGCCTCCCAGGTCCTGGCGACCCTGGCGGCCTGGGAGAAGCGGGGCCTGGCCCCGGTGGACCGGGACCGGCTCAACGTCACCGGATCCTCCCTCGCCACCGGGCATCCCTTCGCGGCGACCGGTGCGCGGATCGTGGCCACGCTCGCGAAGCTGCTGGCCGAGCGGGAGGGCCCGGGGCGCGGCCTGATCTCGGTGTGCGCGGCGGGCGGGCAAGGCGTCACGGCGATTCTGGAGCGCCCGTAGGGGCCGATAGCTGACAAAGTCTCACTTTGCGGTCGAGATTGCACAGTCCCGGCTCCGGACCATCAACGAACCCGCACAGGCTCGCCACTTGAGCCACTTAGGATCACCGTCCTAACCCCTGGTAACCCTTCCCGGCGCACTCGCGGGTGAACGCCCCGGTACGTCCCCTGCGTACCTCATGCAGCGGAGCTGTACCGAGCTGCACGTCCCAGGAGCTGACCATGTCCCTCTCGTACGTGTCCGGCCACGACTACGACGGCGCACCCGTACTCGTGGAACCAGAGATCGTGCGGCTGGACGGTGAGGTCCGCGAGGTGTCGGTGCCGCCGCTGGTCCCGCCGCTGACCCACGGCTCACTCGCCGACCTGCCCTTCGACAACGCGGAGGCGGCGCCGGAGCAGCGGGTGATGAGCCGCCGTACCGACGACGGCCACTGGGTCGACCTCACGGCCGCCGAGTTCGCCCAGCAGGTGCTGGCCGTCGCCAAGGGCCTGATCAGCGAGGGCCTGATGCCGGGCGACCGGGTCGCGATCATGGCGCGTACGACGTACGAGTGGACGCTCCTCGACTTCGCCGCCTGGGCCGCGGGCCTGGTGACGGTCCCCATCTACCCCACGTCCTCCGTCTTCCAGACCCGGTTCATCCTCCAGGACTCCGGCGCGGTCGCCCTGGTGACCGAGACGGCCGCCCAGGCCGCCGCCCTCGGCCCCGAGCTGAGCCGCCTCCCCGACCTGCGCCACATGTGGATCATGGAGAAGGGTCATGTGGAGCGCCTGGGCGAGCTCGGCCAGGCCGTCCCCGAGCAGGAGATCGGCGTACGGCGGGGCATGCTGGGCCCGGGCACGGTCGCCACCGTCGTCTACACCTCCGGCACCACCGGCCGCCCCAAGGGCTGTGTGCTCAGCCACGGCAACTTCCTCACCGAGGTCGACAACGCGATCGAACTCCTCTACCCGGTCTTCAAGTCGAAGTCGGACGAGGCGGACCTGGCGACCCTGCTCTTCCTGCCCATCTCGCACGTCTTCGGCCGCATGGTCGCCGTCGCCTGCGTCCGTGCCCGCGTCCGCCTCGGGCACGCGCCGAGCCTCCAGGCCGACGACCTGCTGGCCGACCTGGCCAGCTTCAAGCCGACCTTCCTGCTCGTGATCCCGTACATGCTGGAGAAGGTCTTCAACAACGCCCGCGCCAAGGCGGAGAGCGGCGGCCGCGTCACCGTCTTCGACCGCGCGACCAATGTCGCCGTGCGCTACGGCGAGGCGACGGAGGCCCGCCTCGCGGGCACCGGCTCCGGCCCGGGCGCCGCCCTGAAGGCGGCCCGCACCTTCTACGACCCGCTGGTGTACCGCCGTATCCGCAACGCCATGGGCGGCAGGATCCGGCACATCATCTCCGGCGGCTCCCCCCTCGGCCGCCGCCTCGCCGCGTTCTACGCGGGCGCGGGCATGGAGATCTACGAGGGCTACGGCCTGACGGAGTCGACGGGCGCGGCCACGGTGACGCCCCCGCTCAAGTCCCGCCTGGGCACGGTGGGCTGGCCCCTGCCCGGCACCCGGGTGCGCATCGCGGCGGACGGCGAGATCCTGCTGCACGGCGGCCAGGTGTTCCGCGGCTACTGGGACCCGTACGGGGAGGGGGTCGCCCCCGCCTCCGCCGACGGCTGGTTCCCGACCGGCGACATCGGGCAGCTGGACGACGAGGGCTATCTGACGATCACGGGCCGCAAGAAGGAGATCCTGATCACCGCCGGCGGCAAGAACGTCGCCCCGGCCCCGCTGGAGAACTGGCTGCGCTCCCACCCCCTGATCTCGCAGTGCATGGTCCTCGGTGACCGCCGGCCCTACATCTCGGCCCTGATCAGCCTCGACATGGACGGCGTCAACCACTGGCGCCAGATGAACGGCAAACACCCCGTCCCCGCCGAACTCCTCGTCAACGACGAGGAGTTGAGACACGTCCTGCAACGCGCGGTGGACGAGGCCAACAAGATGGTCTCCCGCCCCGAATCCATCCGCCGCTTCACGGTCCTGCCGACCGACCTGACCGAGTCGGCCGGCCACCTGACCCCGTCGATGAAACTGCGCCGGGAGGCGGTCATGAAGGACTTCGCGGGGGCGATCGAGGGGATGTACGAGCGCTGAGCGCCGTGCGAGCGCTGAGGCCGTGCGAGCGCGGTCAGCGCAGGACGTCCCTCGTCAGCACGCCCTGCTCGGTCGCCAGCGTGTGGTCGTAGTGCACGCCGGGCCCGCTCAGCCGGTACCGCTCGCTCGTCGTGGCCACCGCGTGCCGGTCCTCGCGTGCCACGCCGAGCGTGAAGGTGGCGTCGCCGTGGTAGCTGTCGTCGACCCGGGTGGCGCCGAGACGGGCCCGGTCGGCGACGGACATGACGACCCGCAGACGGTTCGCGGCGTCGATGGTGGCGCGGCCGTCCAGGGCGTAGTCGCGATCCGTGCGGGCCACGTGCCCGTTGCGGGTGACGACCTGGTGATCGCTCCATGTGCCGCTCATGTCGTCCGTGTTCTCGTCGGGCGTCCACTGGTGGTCGATGGCCGTGCTGAGGGTGCGCTCCACGGTCGTGGTGACCCGGCCGTGGGAGGTGTCGAGGTAGCCGGTGACCTTGAGCCGGTCCTTGCCTGCAGTGACCAGGTGCCGCAGTGAGCCGTCGGTGAAGTCGTTGCTCACGGCCGGCTCGGTCCTCTCGTACGACGTGACGGCCCCCTTCAGTGCCGACCTGTGCGCGTCCTGCCACACCAGGACGTTGGTCGGCGCGCTCCACCCGGTCTGCCCGGCCGGCACGCCGACCACCTTCACGTCCACGGTGTGCGCCCTGCCGTCGTCGAGGAGCCCGGCGAAGGGGGTCAGGTCGAAGGTGAGCGGACGTACGTCGAAGGCGGTGGGGGAGGGGATCACCGACCACAGGTAGGGCGACCAGCCGCCGGTCCACACGTTCGGGTACGGGGACGCGATCCCGGCGACCCTCCCGTCGACGCTCACCTGCACCTCACGGTACGGCCCGTCCTCCCCACCCTGGCAGGAGTACGACGCCTTCGGGGTCGTGGCCGAGTACCAGAACTCCTCGCAGCCACCGCCCGACCCGGTCGCGTACACCTCGGCGAGGACGCGCTCGGAGTTGCGGGGGACGGTGAGGGAGGCCCCGGTGGTGACGCTGTCGCCGGCGCTGAGGGGGATGACTTGGTCGGGAGCGTCCGTGGTGCGGTCGGGCCCGGGGGCGTAGAAGGTGAGCGTCACCTTGACGTTCAGCACGCCCGTGTAGGTGCCGTCGACAACGTTGCCGATGAGCATGTCCACGGACTGGGCGCTGCTCAGCGTCCTCTCGTACTCGGTCACGTCCTTCTCGACGGACCAGCCGATCCCGTCCTGCGAGGGCTCCGGGGTCGACGTCCGGAACACCTGCACCCCGCCGATGTCGAGGTACCCCAGCCGGTCGAACTGCCGCCCCTTCACGGTGCCGTCCATCCGCAGCACGACCTTCGACCACCGGCCGGGCCTGCCGCAACCGGTCGGCGGTGTGTACGTCCCCGTGTACGGCGTGAAGTCCTTGAACTGCGCCTCCGCAACGGTGACTTCGCAGGCCCGGGTGTGCGGGGTGCTGATCGGCGGGGCGGCGGTGACGGGGTCGTGGTAGTCGGTGCCGAACTCGGCGGGCACGGGGGTGTCGGCGGCCGCCGTCCCCGCCGCGAGGGCGAGTGAGGCGAGGGCGGCGGTGAGGAGGGCGACGGTGCGCCGCAGGGGTGGTCGTCTCATGCGGCGCAGTGAACCCGCGTACTCCTCGTGTGACCAGAGGGCCAGGAGAGGTCTTGACCAATTCCAGTCCCTCCGCTGACCTTCGCGGTCACCTGGAGACGTCGGCCAGGAAGGGGGCCCAAGCGGTGGGGGAGACGGTGACGTTCGGGCCGGTGGGGTGCTTGGAGTCGCGGAGGTGGATGGTGTGGGGGGTGACGGCGACTTCCAGGCATTCGCCGCCCTCGCCGTCGCTGTAGCTGGACTTGAACCAGGCGAGCCGCTCGATGTTCATAGCTCCTCCAGCTTCTGCTCGATCAACTTCCGTGATTCCGATGGAGACAGGGCCATCGCCCGCATGATCCCATAGCGGTCTGCGATCTTCCGGACCTCTTCGGATTCAGTGATCAGCCGGGGGTACCCCTGCACCTCCGTGTACGCCACCTGCCCGTACCTCTTGGGTGTCAGTAGGTTGAACGCACCACCCAGGTTGGGGTGTTCCTCTACGCAGGTCGGCATGACCTGGATCTCGACGTTCTGCATGCGTCCGACGTGCAGCAGGCGTCGAAGCTGATCGGCGTGCACGCGGGGGCCGCCGATCGGCCGGTCCAGCAGGACCTCTTCGAGAACGTAGCTCACGATCGGCACCGGCGAACGCTCGAAGACCTGCTGTCGAGAGAGCCGGTCGGTCACCCGCTTCTCGATCGTCTCCCCATCGAGAAATGGGCGCCTTTTCGCGAATACGGCCCAGGCGTGGTCCTGGGTCTGCAACAACCCCGGCACCCCGTTGCTGGCATAGAAGTGCAGCTCGACCGCCTCAGCCTCCAACCCGGCATAACTCCGGTACCACTCCGGATGGCGCGTCCGGGTCTTCGCCATCGCCTCCTCGACCTCCGGGACGACCTCCTTCAACAGGCCCCCGGCATCAAGGAGTTCGTCGGCCTTCTCCAGCACCTCGGGGCGCAGCGTCCGCACCCCCCGCTCCATGGCGGAGATGGCGTCCGGGCCGTACCCCACCAGCTCCCCGAACTCCTTCTGCGTGAGCCCCTTCCGCTCACGCAGAAGCTTCACCATCTTGCCGAGCGCGACGAACAACCCCGCCGTACCGTCCGCCTCCGCAGGCGTCTCCGGCCTCCGCTCACCCACGCGCCCCACCCCTCCCGCCCGACAGCCCGTACACCGAACCCACCGCAGCCGTACAGCTACTCAGCGTCGCCGAGTCGCTCCTGGTCAGCGTAGATTCAACCCAGCACGCTGAGTCACGTGAACGCCGAAATCTCCACCCCCACCGACGAACTGACCCAGCGTCTGAGCGCCACCCCGAGAGGCGCCCGCCTGGCCCGCAGACTCACCGCCACCCAGCTCACCGCCTGGGGCCACCCCCACGACTCCGACGTGAACGACACCGCGCAGCACCTGGTCGCCGAGCTCGCCGCCAACGCGGTGACCCACGGCCGCGTCCCAGGAAGGGACTTCGAGCTGCGCCTCCTGCTCCTCCCGGAGAACACGCTGCGTATCGAGGTGAGCGACGCGCGAGGCGACCGCAGGCTCAGGTTCGTGCGGGACACGGACGGCGAACACGGCCGCGGCCTGATCCTCGTCACCCTCCTCGCCGACACCTGGGGCGTCACGGAGCGGGACGTCGGCAAGACGGTGTGGGCCGAGATCGGGCTCGGGCCGTGAGGAGGATCAGTCGTGGGTGGCCTCGGTGCGGCAGGACCGCACCACCGTGTCCGCGAACGCCCGCGCCAGCGGCGACAGCGCGTCCCAGCGCCGTACCGCCCAGCCGACGGACAGCGGACGCAGGGCGGGGAGGGGGACCAGCCGCAGGTCCCCCCGGCCCGGTACGTCCAGGCCGGGCAGTGCGGGCACCACCGCCCGCCCCAGCCCCAGTTCGGCCAGCAGCAGCGCCGTGTCCCAGTCCGCCACGCTCGTGTCGAAGGCGAACCGGACGCCCAACTCCGCGCAGGCCGCGTCCAGATGGGCGGCGGAGGTGGAGTTCGGGGGAAGGCGGATCAGCCGTAGGCCGGACAGGTCGGCCGGCTCCACGTGGGCGCGCCGGGCGAACGGGTCGTCGGCCCGTACCGCCAGCACCCACGGCAGCTCCATCACCGGCCGCTGTTCTATGCCCCGCACCGGCGTCCCGAGCGTGATCCACGCCAGGTCGAGACTGCTGTCGGCCAGCGCGTCGAAGCAGGCCCGGCTGGAGCTCTCGGTCCTGAACTCCAGGCTGACGTCCGGGTGTTGCTGCCGGAAGGACACCACCGCTTCCGACATGAAGTGCCGTACGGTCGTCGCGCCCGTCGCCACCCGGACCGACCCAATCTCCCCGTCGACCAGTTCGCGCAGGCGGCGCAGGGCGAGATCCAGGCCCGCGATGCCCTCCGCCGCGGCCGCCTCCAGCACCCGCCCGGCCTGCGTCGGTACGACTCCCCGAGGCTGCCGCTCCAGCAGGCTGATCCCCGTCTCCCGCTCCAGCCGCTTCACATGCTGACTCACCGCGGACTGCGTGCAGTCCAGCTCGCGGGCCACCGCACTGAGGCTTCCGGCGCGGCACACGGCCACGAACACACGCAGGTCGTCCAGGGTCATGGCCCCAAGCTAACACTTGGGTCCAGCGACAAATCCTTAGGATTGACTGGGGCAAGCGCCCGTACGACGATCTCCTCAGGGCCCGGGCGGCAACCCGCTCCCAACCCGGGGGGAGCGGGTGCCGACCCAACCCACGCCCACTGCCGAGGAGTCCGGTGTCCACCACAGACGAAGCCAGAGCCCTCTTACGGCGGCTCGGCGCCGATCGCACTCCCCACCCAGGCGGCACCCTCCTCGCCCACCTCGAACGCGTCCACGCCCAACTCGCCCTCTGGGAGGCCCGCCCCGCCCTCCGACTCGCCGGCCTCTGCCACGCCTTCTACGGCACCGACGGCTTCCCCGCCGGCCTGCTCCCGCTCGACCGGCGTACGGAACTCGCCTCCGTGATCGGCCCGGACGCCGAGGCGATCGTGCACTTCTACGCGAGCTGCGACCGTAAGGCGACCTACCCCCACCTCCTGGAGCCCCGCTTCCGGGACCGGTTCAGCGGGCGGACCTACGCCCCCGATCCCCTCCTGTGCAGGGACTTCGCCGAGCTCACCGCCGCCAACGAACTCGACCTCGCCCGCCGGGACCGGGACTTCCGCGCCAAGTGGGGGCCCGAACTCCTCGCCCTGTTCACCCGGTTCCGGCCGCTCCTGAGCGAACCCGCCTGGCAGGACACCCTCGCCGCCCTCCACACCCCTTGACTTCTCAAGACCCCCGCGCGACGTTCCGGACCCTTCGTCCATACCAACCGCAGGGGGACCCGACCATGAGTGTGACCCGAAGACACCTGCTGGCCGCCGGCGCCGGGGTGGCCGTCGCCGCCGGGGTGCAACAGGGCGCGAGCGCCGCCGATCTGCCGCCGCTCGGGACGTACGACGTCGTCGTCATCGGTTCCGGCGCCGCCGGTATGACCGCCGCGCTCACCGCCGTGAAGCAGGGGCTCAGCACCGTGGTGCTGGAGAAGGCGCCCACCTTCGGCGGGTCCGCCGCCCGGTCCGGGGCCGGGATCTGGATTCCCAACAACCCCGTCATCCTCGCCGCCGGAGTCCCGGACACCCCGGCCAAGGCGGCCGCCTACCTCGCCGCCGTCGTGGGCCCGGACGTCCCTCTCGCCCGGCAGCGGGCCTTCCTCGCGCACGGCCCCGCGATGATCTCCTTCGTCCTGGCCAACAGCCCGCTGCGGTTCCGCTGGATGGAGGGCTACAGCGACTACTACCCCGAGCTCCCGGGCGGCCTGCCGAACGGCCGCTCCATCGAACCCGACCAGTTCGACGGCAAGCTCCTCGGCGCCGAACTCGCGCGCCTGAACCCGCCGTACCTCGACGTCCCCGCCGGTCTGGTCGTGTTCAGCGCCGACTACAAGTGGCTCGCCCTGTCCGCCGTGAGCGTCAAGGGCGCCGCCGTCGCCGCCGAGGCCCTGGCGCGCGGCACGAAAGCGGCTCTGCTCGGGCAGACGCCGCTCACCATGGGGCAGTCCCTGGCGGCCGGCCTGAGGAAGGGGCTCCTGGACGCGAACGTGCCCGTCCGGCTGGGCACCCCCCTCACCGAGCTCTACGTCGAGAACGGCACCGTCGCCGGAGCGGTGACCCCGGCCGGCCTCTTCCGTGCCCGCCGGGGCGTGATCGTCGGCTCGGGCGGCTTCGAGCACAACGCGGCGATGCGGGCCCAGTACCAGCGCTCGCCCATCGGCACGGAGTGGACCGTGGGGGCGAAGGAGAACACGGGGGACGGCATCCGGGCCGGGCAGCGACTCGGCGCCGATGTCGCGCTGATGGACGACGCCTGGTGGGGACCGGCCATCCCGCTCCCCGACGAGCCGTACTTCTGCCTCGCCGAACGCACCCTCCCCGGCGGCCTCGTCGTCAACGCGGCCGGTCGGCGGTTCGTCAACGAGGCCGCCCCCTACAGCGACGTCGTCCACACCATGTACGACCGGAACCCGACCGACCCGGACATCCCGGCGTGGCTGATCGTCGACCAGAACTACCGCAACCGGTACCTCTTCAGGGACATCGCGCCGACCTTCGTCCTCCCCGACGACTGGTACGGCTCGGGCGCCGCCCACAAGGAATGGACGCTCGACGCCCTCGCCGCGTCCATCGGGGTCCCGGCAGGAGCCCTCCGCGCCACCGTCGACCGCTTCAACTCCCTTGCCCTGAAGGGCGACGACCCGGACTTCGGACGCGGTGACAGCGCCTACGACCACTACTACACGGACCCGTCCGTCCTCCCGAACTCCTGCCTGGCCCCGCTCTGGCTGCCCCCGTACTACGCCTTCCGGCTCGTCCCGGGAGACCTGGGGACCAAGGGCGGCCTGGTCACCGACGCCCGCGCGCGTGTCCTGCGACCCGACGGCTCCGTCGTCCCCGGCCTGTACGCCGCCGGGAACGCCAGCGCGGCCGTCATGGGCCACAGCTACGCGGGCGCGGGCTCGACGATCGGTCCCGCGATGACCTTCGGGTACATCGCGGCCCGGGACATCGCCGGGGTGCTCTAGTCGCGCCTGAAGATCAGGGCGGCCTGCCTGGTCGACTCGTTGGAGAGGGGTTCGCGCACCGTCCGGGACACGGGCGCGAACCCCGCCGCCGTGAGCAGCTCGCTCATGTCGTCGGGCTGCCGCCGCAGGAAGTCCAGCGTCACCTGGTGCCCCCAGGGATTCTCGTGGCGGCGGGGTTCGTCGCCGATCTGGAACGCGAGGAGCAGATGCCCGCCGGGGGCCAGGACCCGCCTGAACTCGGCGAAGAGGGAAGGGAGTTCGTCCACAGGGGTGTGGATGGAGGAGTACCAGGACACCACGCCCGCGAGCGCCCCGTCGGGCAGGTCGAGGTCCAGCATCGAGCCTTGCTCGAAGCGCAGCCCCGGGTTCTCCCGGCGTGCGATCGCCAGCATCGACTCCGACAGGTCGAGGCCGAAGACGGACAGGCCGAGGGAGGCGAGGTGCGCGGTGACCCGCCCGGGGCCGCAGCCCAGGTCGGCCACGGGTTCGCCCTCGCCGACGAGTGCGGCGAACGCGGCGAACACCGCCCGGTCCAGCGGCTTGCCGGGGATCTCGGCGGAGAAGCGCTCGGCGTAGTCCTCGGCGATGGCGTCGTAGAAGGTGCGGGTGGCGGTCACGAAGTCGGTGTCGGTCATGGCCGGGGACCCTAGTGGCCCCCACTGACACTCACGCCAGACCGGCCGCCCGCAGTACGGCGGTCGTGCCCGCCGCCCCCAGCACCACCACCACGAACGGCGCCCTCCGCCACGCCAGCACGGCCCCCACCAGAATCCCGGCCGGCCGCGCCCACCCGGCGAAACCACCGTCCTCCGTCAGCGCCCCGGTCACCAGTAGCGCCACCAGCAGGACGATCGCCCCTGCCGACAGCAACTCCTGCACCCGCTCCGGCAGTTCCACCCGCCCGTGCAGCACCGGCCCGACCAGCCGGAAGGCGTACGTCCCTACCGCCAGCACCAGGATCATGGCGACCGTCGCGTTCATGCTGCGGCCCTCCGACGGCCGTACGCGACGAGTCCCGCCAGCGCCACCAGCACCGGCACCCCCGCCGGGACCGCCGGCGTCACCGCCAGGGCCAGGGCGGCGCCGAGCAGCGCGGAACGCCGTACGGCGGAGTTCGCGCGCAGGGTCGGCAGGACCAGGGCGACGAGCACGGCGGGGAAGGCGGCGTCCAGGCCGTAGGTGGCGGTGTCGCCCAGGGCGCTGCCGGCCAGCGCGCCCAGCAGGACGGTGGTGTTCCACACGACGAACAGGCCGGCCCCGCAGATCCAGAAGGCCGCCCGGCGGCGGGCGGGGTCGGCCTGGGCGAGCGCGAAGGCCACCGGCTCGTCGGCGACGAGATGGGCGCCGAGGAGGCGGGTGAGGCGGCCCGGGCCGAGGAGGTCGGCGACGGCCAGGCTGAAGGCCGCAGTGCGGGTGTTCAGGAGGAGCCCGGTGGCCGCCGCGGCGACCGGGCCGCCCCCGGCCAGCAGGACGCCGACCGCGCTGAACTGGGCGGAGCCCGCGTACACGAGCAGGGACATCACCACCGGCACCCACACCGGTAGGCCCCCGGTGACGGCGATCGCGCCGAAGGAGACGCCCACGACCCCGCTCGCGAGCCAGACGAGCGCACTGTCACGGACCAAGGCTGTTCGCTCTGCCGTACGCATGTTCACTACACTGGACGCCAGAGCCTTCGTTCGTCAAGGCGAACGAACGTACCGATGGAGCGAACAGCATGCCCGAACGCCCCCTGGACTGGATCGCCGCCGCGCTCCGCCGTGAACGTACGCGCGCCGGTCTCTCGCTCTCCGAGCTGGCCAAGCGCGCCGGAATCGCCAAGTCCACGCTGTCCCAGCTGGAGGCGGCGAGCGGCAACCCGAGCGTGGAGACGCTGTGGGCGCTGGGAGTGGCTCTCGGGGTGCCGTTCAGCGCGCTGGTGGAGCCCCCGGTGTCGTCCGTGCAGGTGGTCAGGGCGGGGCAGGGGCCGACCGTGGCCTCGGAGCGGGCCGACTACGCGGCCACCCTGCTGTCCGCGAGCCCGCCCGGAGCGCGGCGGGACATCTACCACCTGCGGGCCGAGCCGGGGGCCGTGCGGGAATCGGAGCCGCACATTCCGGGGTCCGTG
Organism: Streptomyces sp. NPDC005483; assembly: GCF_040606035.1. NCBI lineage: Bacteria > Bacillati > Actinomycetota > Actinomycetes > Kitasatosporales > Streptomycetaceae > Streptomyces > Streptomyces sp. NPDC005483. The sequence goes on along the minus strand of NZ_JBEXEA010000017.1, from coordinate 122,680 downwards.
GAGCACCTGATCGTGAGCACGGGGAGGGTGAAGGCGGGACCGGCCGGGGAGGAGGTCGAGCTGGACCCCGGCGACTACATGACGTATCGCGGAGATGTGGCCCATTCCTACGAGGCGCTCGATCCCGGCACGACGTTCGTGCTCGTCATGCAGCACATGTAAAGGCAGGAGCCCCGCTGCCGTGCGGCGCGGGGCTCCTTGGGTACTGCATTCAGGTCCGGATCAGAGGCTGGAGCGCCTATGAGACGGGATCACTATGAGACGGGATCGCTCAGACGGGGGTGACGTTCTCCGCCTGCGGGCCCTTCGGGCCCTGGGTCACGTCGAAGGAGACCGCCTGGTTCTCCTCCAGCGAGCGGAAGCCGCTCGCGTTGATCGCGGAGTAGTGGACGAAGACGTCGGGGCCGCCGCCCTCCTGGGCGATGAAGCCAAAGCCCTTTTCGGCGTTGAACCACTTCACGGTTCCGGTAGCCATAAGCCCTCCTTGGGCCCAAAAGGGTTGCCCTGCTCCAGAACCTGCAAGTGTGAAAACAGTGCCGCACAACTGCATTCTTCTGAATACGACTAGAGCCTGCGGTTACATGCTCCGCAGGCTCTGTACTGCAAGGGAAACCAAACTGCAACTTGCGGCGAGCCTAGCACGCGGGCAGCCGAAAGCAATAGAGGCCAAGATCACGTCACTCGGATGTTTGAAGATCGCAAGGGGCTTGACCCCGGGGTCGAACTCCGAAGCGTACCTCAAGGGGTCTAGTGTCGCGATGTGGACAATTCTCGCACCCGGCCGCGCGTCGGCCACATCCAGTTCCTGAACTGCCTGCCCCTGTACTGGGGGCTCGCGAGGACGGGCACGCTCCTCGACTTCGAGCTCACGAAGGACACCCCGGAGAAGCTCAGCGAGAAGCTGGTGCAGGGAGATCTCGACATCGGGCCCATCACCCTCGTCGAGTTCCTCAAGAACGCGGACGACCTGGTCGCCTTCCCCGACATCGCCGTCGGCTGCGACGGCCCGGTCATGTCCTGCGTCATCGTCTCGCAGGTCCCCCTGGACGAGCTGGACGGCGCCAGGGTGGCCCTCGGGTCGACCTCGCGCACCTCCGTCCGCCTCGCCCAGCTCCTCCTCGCCGAGCGCTACGGCGTCCGGCCCGAGTACTACACCTGCCCGCCCGACCTCAGCCTGATGATGCAGGAGGCGGAGGCGGCCGTCCTCATCGGGGACGCGGCGCTGCGGGCGAACCTCCTCGACGGGCCGCGCTTCGGCCTGGAGGTCCACGACCTCGGCTCGCTCTGGAAGGAGTGGACCGGGCTGCCGTTCGTCTTCGCCGTCTGGGCCGCCCGCCGCGACTATCTCGAACGCGAGCCGGTCATCACCCGCAAGGTCCACGAAGCCTTCCTCGCCTCCCGGAACCTCTCCCTCGAGGAGGTCGGCAAGGTCGCGGAACAGGCGGCCCGCTGGGAGGCCTTCGACGAGAAGGTCCTGGAGAAGTACTTCACGACGCTGGACTTCCGCTTCGGAGCCCCGCAGTTGGCGGCGGTCACGGAGTTCGCGCGGCGGGTGGGGCCGACGACGGGTTTTCCCGGTGACGTGAAGGTGGAACTGCTTCAGCCCTAACCTGCATCCGAACCTTCAGGGGCCTTATGGGGGAGGCAGCATGCAGCCGCTCGGAGTCGACGAGCCCACCGCCGTGGGCCCCTACCGGCTGCTCGGCCGCCTGGGGTCCGGTGGCATGGGCCGGGTCTACCTCGGCCGCAGCGCCGGGGGCCGCACGGTCGCGGTCAAGATCGTGCATCCGCACTTCGCGCTCGACGAGGAGTTCCGCGCCCGTTTCCGCCGGGAGGTGGACGCGGCGCGCAGAGTGGGCGGGGCCTGGACCGCGCCGGTCCTCGACGCCGACCCGGAGGCGCCGGTGCCCTGGGTCGCGACCGGGTACGCGGCGGGCCCATCCCTGTCCTCGGCCGTCGCGGACGGGGGCCCGCTGCCCGAGCACTCCGTGCGGGTCCTGGGCGCGGGGCTGGCCGAGGCGCTCGCCGCCGTGCACGAACTGGGGCTCGTCCACCGGGACGTGAAGCCCTCCAACGTCCTGCTCACCGTCGACGGCCCGCTGCTCATCGACTTCGGCATCGCCCGCGCCACGGACGGCACCGCGTCCCTCACCTCGACCGGTGTGTCCATCGGCTCGCCCGGCTACATGTCCCCCGAACAGATCCTGAGCAAGGGGGTGTCGGGCGCGGCGGACGTCTTCTCCCTGGGCGCGGTACTGGCGTTCGCGGCCACGGGGGCACCGCCCTTCCCCGGGGACTCCTCCGCCTCCCTCCTCTACAAGGTCGTCCACGAGGAGCCCGAACTCGGATCACTGAGCGGTGAGTTGCGGGACGTCGTGGAGCTCTGCCTGGCCAAGTCGGCGCAGGAACGGCCCACTCCGGGGGAGGTGGCCCGGCGGCTGGCTCCGCAGGGCGCGGCGCGGCTGGTGGCGGCGGGATGGCTGCCGGGGGCGCTGGTCGAGCAGGTGGGGCGTAGTGCCGTACAGCTGCTGAATCTTGACGCGGCGGGGGAACGGTCGGCGGAGCAGGCGTCCGGGCCGGTGAAGTTCAGCAGTCCTTCGGTGGGCGGGGGTCCGGCGGGCACGGTGGGCGCGTTCGGGCCGCCGCCGGTGATGCCGGTCGTGTCCGCGGGGGCGCCTCCGGCTGAAGCCGCCGGACCCCCGGCGTATCCGGTCACGCCACCGACGCCCCTCGGTACTCCCTCCGGATCCTCCGGACTCTCTGTGCCCGAGCCCCGGGACGCGGTGCCGGACGAGACGGTCGTGCCCGCCGACAAGCGGCCCGGGCGGCTCTTCGTCTCCGTGGCCGCCACCTCCGCACCCGGCACCAACGGGCGTGGCCGCCGTATGAGCTGCACCGTGGCGCTCGCGGTCGCGGGGGCGCTGGCCGCGGTGACCGTGGGCTCGGTGTTCCTGTTCGACCTGCTGCCGGGGCGGGGCCAGGACGACTCGGCGAGCTCCGGTCCCGGCAGCGACGCGTACTCCTCGGCGCCGACGTCCGTACCGTCGGCCTCCCTGCCGTCGGCGTCCTCCCCGCCCGCCCCGTCACCGTCGGGCGAGCCGTCGAGCGAGGCATCGAGCGAGCCTTCCAGCGGGGCGGCCGAGGTCCCCGCCCGCTATCTCGGCACCTGGGAGGGCCAGGGCACGGGTCTCGGCGGGAGCCTGCCGATGGGGACCTTCCGGATCACCGTCAAGAAGGTGGGCGTCGGCGAGGAGTTGGGCCGCCTGCAGCAGACCGACGCGATCGGCGCGGTCTGCACCGACGTCCTCACCCTGAAGAAGGTCACGGACACGGAGCTCGTCACCACGGCCGTCGGCGCCGAGGACAACCACGCCGGCTGCAACCCCACCGCCCACACCGTCCGCCTCACCACGGTGGGCGACGACCTGAAGTACACCTCGGAGAGCGAGGCCGAGGGATACCCCGAGGCACGGATGTCGAAGGTCGGGCGGTGACCGGACTGCTCGTCGTCGTGGCCGCACTGTGGGGAGCGGCGGCGGGCGCGCTGCTGCCGCGCGCGGCCTACCGCTTCTCCGTCCCGCCCGGGGAACCGTGGCGCCGGACGTGCCCCCACGGGCACCCGCTGGGCGGCTGGTTGGGCCGGGCGAGGTGCGGGGCCTGCGGCAATCGGCAGTCGCAGTCGCAGTCGCAGTCATACGGTCCCGGGACCGCCCTCCTCCCCACCGTCACCGCCCTCCTCTGCGCCGCTCTCGCAGCCGCCACCGGCACTCGCCCGGAGATCGCCGTCTGGCTGCTGCTCGCGCCCGTGGGCGTCCTGCTCGCCGTAGTAGACCTGCGCGTACGACGACTGCCCGACCCGCTCACCCTCCCCCTCGCGGCCGCCGCGCTCGCCCTGCTCGGGGCCGTCTCCTTCGTGCCGGAGCACACCGGGACCTGGCTGAACGCCCTGGGGGGCGCCCTCGCCCTCGGCGTCGGCTACTACGTGCTGTGGCGCATCAACCCCGGCGGCATGGGCTTCGGCGACGTGAAGCTGGCGCTCGGGGCGGGGGCGGTCCTGGGCTGGTACGGCTGGGACACCGTGCTGCTGGGCACCTTCGCGGGCTTCCTGCTGGGCGCGCTCTACGGCGGTGTCCTGGTCCTGGTGGGCAAGGCGGGGCGCAAGACGGCGATCCCGTTCGGACCGTTCCTGATCGCAGGGGCGTACGCGGGGCTGCTGGTCGGGTCGTACACGGCCTGAGAGCGGGAGCGCCCGGCGCCCGGGCCGACCGGCCACGGCTCCGGGACAGGCCGGAAGCCGCGACGACTGCGAAGAACGCGAAGTCACCGGAACGCGAAGTTACTGGGAGGCGAAGTCACTACCGGTCGGCCGTCGTGTCCGTCTGCCCGAGCGCGGCGCCGCGCGGCCTGACATCCGGCTTGTCGGAGGGCTGGCGTAGGCTGGCTCAGACCGCCCGAACCCTTGACGAAAGGCACGCCCCGGTGACCGAGAAGGCCGACCTTCAGTCCGTCCTCGACCGTGCCGCCGAAGGTGGGCGTATCACTCCGGAGGAGGCGCTCGACCTCTACCGCGACGCCCCGCTGCACGCGCTGGGCTCCGCCGCGGACGCCGTGCGCCGCCGTCGGTACGCGGGCACGGAGCACATCGCGACGTACATCATCGAGCGGAACATCAACTACACGAACGTGTGCGTCACGGCGTGCAAGTTCTGCGCCTTCTACGCCCCGCCCACGGCCAAGGACAAGGGCTGGACCCGCGACCTGGACGACATCCTGCGCCGCTGCGCGGAGACCGTCGAACTCGGCGGCACCCAGATCATGTTCCAGGGCGGACACCACCCGGACTACGGCGTCGAGTACTACGAGAAGCACTTCGCCGCCATCAAGAAGGAGTTCCCCCAGCTGGTGATCCACTCGCTGGGCGCGTCCGAGGTCGAGCACATGGCCCGGATCTCCAAGGTGAGCGTGGAGGAGGCGATCCAGCGCATCCACGCGGCCGGTCTCGACTCCTTCGCGGGCGCCGGCGCGGAGCTGCTCCCCGAGCGCCCCCGCAAGGCCATCGCGCCGCTCAAGGAGTCCGGTGAGCGCTGGCTGGAGATCATGGAGACGGCGCACAACCTGGGCGTGGAGTCCACCTCCACCATGCTCATGGGCACCGGCGAGACCAACGCCGAGCGTATCGAGCACCTGCGGATGATCCGTGACGTGCAGGACCGCACGGGCGGCTTCCGGGCCTTCATCCCGTACCTCTACCAGCCGATGAACAACCACCTGAAGGGCCGCACCCAGGCCACGATCTTCGAGTACCTGCGGATGATCGCCATCTCCCGGCTCTTCATGGACAACATCGCCCACATCCAGGGCTCCTGGCTCACCACCGGCCAGGACGCGGGCCAGCTGACGCTGCACTACGGCGCGGACGACCTCGGCTCGATCATGCTGGAGGAGAACGTCGTCTCGGCGGCCGGTGCCAAGCACCGCTCCAACCTCCAGGAAATGATCGACATGATCCGTACGGCGGGACGGGTTCCGGCCCAGCGCTCCACGACGTACGAACACCTCGTCGTCCACGACGACCCGGCCGACGACCCGGTCGACGCGCGCGTGGTGTCCCACATCTCCTCCACGGCGATCGAGGGCGGCACGGCACACCCCGAGCTGAAGATCCTCGCGTCCAACTAGGCCCGCCTTGCTGACCATCCATACCGCCGACCTGGTGGTCTTCGGGGACGGGCGGCCGTCCTTGCCCGGTGGAGCGGTACTGGTCGAGGGGCGGGAGTTCGCGGCCGTAGAGGTGTACGAGGATCTGGCGGCCGCGCATCCCACGGCACGGGTGCGCCGCTGGCCGGGAGTTCTCACCCCGGGCCTGGTGAACCCGTACGGCCCGGAACTGCTGGAGCGGTCCTACCACCCGGACCCCCGGGAGGACTTGGGCAGCGAGCCGATCACGGGTGAGGCGCTGTCGGGCCTCGACATGACCGACGCCCGATGGGGCGCGAGCGCCAGGCGAGGCGTGCAGCGGTTGTTGGCGCACGGAGTGGTGGCGGTGGCGGGTGACCTGCAAACCCCGGCGGTGGCAGACGCTTTGTACCGGGTGGGGATGACGAGCGAGGAGCGCTTCGAAGCCCCTCCCGGCCGGCCCGGCTTCGACCCGCTGATCGGGCGGAGCCTGGCGGAGGCGATCCTGACGCCCCTGCTGCCGCACATGGGCTCGGACGCGACCTTCGCGGCTTTCGACGTACCGGACGAGGCGGCGCTGACGAAAAGCGGCGCGACGGCCTGCGTGGCAACGGTGATCAAGGGCCGCTTGCTGCACCGGCGTAGGTAAGGGCACCTTGGGGGCGCGGGGCTGTGTCGTCATGCGGCTCCGCCGCGTGGGCGCGAGCAGCCACAACGCACCCGCACCCGCACCCGGAACTCAACCGGCCAACGCCTCCCCGAACGCCCCCGCCGACTGAGAAACCCCACTGCAATTGGTCAGTGCGTCATCCTCACCGGATTTCCCTTCCTCGCACTCCTGATCCCTGAAAGTCGACCACATCGACACCCACGCCACCTCCTTCGACGCGGCGAACTCCCGCACCTGCGCGGCGTCGGACAACGTGAACGTCTCCCCGTCCACATCATTCGTACCGATCATCGAAGTGAGCGCCAGGGCCCGCCACGCAGTGGAGTCGGACGTACCGAAAACGTCCTTCAACTGCGCCTGCGCCGCCTTCGCCGAAGTGATCGCGTAATCCCCCATGTCCCCGTCGTAGGACTCCCCGTAGTTCATCGTCATGATGTTGACCGTCGACACCTGAACCGCCTTGTCGTTCGCGGACTCCAGCAACGCCACACTGTCGTCGTCGAGTCCGGACGGCATCACGGGAAGCGTGAACGACACGGCGAGATCGCTCCGTTCCTCCTGGAGCAACGCGATCGCCTCGGACCGCAGATCCACCGAGTCGGAGTCGGTCAGCGCGTCCCCCTCGACGTCGAAGTCGGCGAGCGAGGAACCGGCGGCGTCCAGCGCCTTCCCGTAAGCCGCCGCCAGCTTCGCCACACTGGAGCAGGTCTCGGCCAGCTCCTTCCCGGACGCCCCGCCGAACGACACCCGCACTTCCGCGCCGTCCTCCTTCAGCGCGCCGATCCGGGACTTGACGGAGGAGTCGCCGACAGCCGACGTGCCGTTCCAGGACGGCGTGCAGTCACTCCCGTCGGCGATCACGAACGCGAGGTTGTACACCGAGGGCGAGCCCGCGGAGTCGTTGCCGGAGGCCTCGGTGGCGCTGACGTACGGCGCGTACGAAGTGACCGCCGCCGACGACGACGCCGACGGTGACGCACTCGACGTACCGCTCTGTTTCGGGGGCTCCGCGTCCGAGGCGCTGTCCGATTCGGAGGAACACCCTGCCGTGGCCAGGGCGAACAGACAAATGACCCCGGCCGTCGGCTTCAGGAAACTCCGCATTTCGCATGCACCCGCTCTCGTGATGTCGCTTTCCGGAGGGCGAATGTCTCACACCCCCCTGAGTTTCATGAGGACAGTCTTCGAACAGGGACCTCACAGACGAGGTGGATGGTAAAGAGCGAATCGGTCACGCAAGGCGGACATTCGGCCCCCTTCACCTCCCGGCGGGTCGCGCAGGATTTCTGGGAACCTCTCAGGAAACGGACAGTATAAGAGGTTTCTCATATGCGCCTCACAAGAACGCCACATGTGGACACATAAAGACTGCCTAACGTCTGGGGAATGCATTCCGAGCCTGCCACCGAAAACCGCGCCGAAACGCGCGGTCGCCGCCGCAAACGCGGTAGTAACGGGTCCGCCGAGGGGCCCGTGTTCGTTGACAACTCCGGACGCCGCTCCAAGCTGCTGCGCCGGATCGGCCTTCTCCTCGGCGTCCTGTCCCTCGGGTACGCCGTCGTGCTGGGCCTGGCCTTCATGGGCATCGGCGTCTCCAGCACGACGTTGCTGCCCTTCGCGGGCGGAGGTCCCGGCGGTTCCTCGAACTCCGGCCCCGGCTTCCGGCCGCAGGGCGGGATCGGCACCCCGCCGGCGCTGCCCACCGGTACTCCGCCCACCGGCACCGCCACGGGCGCTCCGCCGAGCGCCGCCCCGACCGCGACTGACTCCGCGACCTCCTTCGCCACCGCCACCGCGGCTTCCAACTGACCGGAACGGCCCACCACATGACCACGACGACGCCCTCCCGCGGCCGCCGGCGCGCTCCCACCCGCATCGAGCGGGCGGCGGGCAAGGCCGCGGCGCTGCAGAAACCGCGGGTCATCCTCGCCCTGCTGCTCCTGCTCGGCCTGACCAGCGTGATGCTGCTCGACGGCTATCTGCGCGCCGAGGTCGGCGGCGACCAGCGGGTGCGCGACGGTGCCGGCTCCAGCAAGGTCCCCGACAAGATCCTCAACGGCGGGCCGATCGTCAGCTTCCGGGGCGGCCAGGCGACCACGACCTCCGTGCCGTCCAGGACCATCGCGCTCACCTTCGACGACGGCCCGAACCCGACGTACACGCCCCAGGTGCTGGAGATCCTGCAGAAGTACGACGTCCCGGCGACCTTCTTCCTGGTCGGCTCGATGGTGTCGCGCTACCCGGGGATCGTGAAGGACATGGTCGACCAGGGCAATGAGGTGGGCATCCACACCTTCACCCATGTCGACCTCTCCTACCAGAGCGACGCCCGCGTCCGGCGCGAGATGACCCAGACGCAGCTCGCTCTCGCGGGCGCGGCCGGTATCACCACCACGCTGTTCCGGGCGCCGTACTCCTCGGAGACGGACGCGATCGACAACTACAGCTGGCCCGTCTACAAGAAGCTCGGCGAGGAGGGCTACACCAGCGTCTTCGTCGACACCGACAGCGACGACTGGAAGAAGCCGGGCGTCTCGAAGATCGTCAAGTGGGCCACGCCGTCCGGGACCTCGGGCGCCGCCGTGCTGATGCACGACGCCGGCGGCGACCGTGAGCAGACGATCAAGGCGCTGCCCGCGTACGTCGAGAAGATGAAGGCGAAGGGCTACACCTTCACCACCATCAGCGGGGTCATCGAGGCGCAGAACACGGCCGCGCGGGCCGGACAGCAGGCGAACGCGCCGGCCGGCACCGGGGGCGGGCAGCTCCAGGGCGGCAACCAGAACGGCACCCACCGCCTCCAGGCCGCGCACCGCGAGGCCACCGGCACGACCCTCTACGAGGGCAAGGCGCTCGTCGTGGCCGTCGCCGTCGCCGAGTACACCGTGCCCACGCTGTCGGTCGGACTCGCGATCGTGGGCGTGGCCGTCATGGGGCGGTTCGGGATGATGCTGATCCTCGCCCGCCGCCACTACCGGCAGCGCAACAGACGCCGCTTCAGCTGGGGGCCCGCGGTCACCAGGCCGGTGACCGTGATCGTCCCGGCGTACAACGAGAAGGAGTGCATCGCCAACACCCTGGAGTCGCTGGCGAGGAGCACCCACCCGATCGAGGTCATCGTCGTCGACGACGGCTCCTCGGACGGCACCTCCGAGATCGCCCGCGAGGCGGCCCGCTCACTGGGCATGACGAACGTCCGCGTCATCCGCCAGGAGAACGCGGGCAAGCCGGCCGCCCTCAACAACGGTGTCCGCAGCGCCAGTCACGACATCGTCGTGATGATGGACGGCGACACGGTCTTCGAACCGGACACCGTACGGCAGCTGGTGCAGCCCTTCGCGAACCCCGAGGTCGGCGCGGTCGCCGGCAACGCCAAGGTCGGCAACCGCAACACGGTCATCGGTGCCTGGCAGCACATCGAGTACGTGATGGGCTTCAACCTCGACCGCCGGATGTACGACCTGCTGCGCTGCATGCCCACCATCCCGGGTGCGATCGGCGCGTTCCGCCGCGAGGCGGTCCTCCAGGTCGGCGGGATGAGCGAGGACACCCTCGCCGAGGACACCGACATCACCATCGCGATGCACCGCGCGGGCTGGCGGGTCGTCTACCAGGAGCACGCACGCGCGTGGACCGAGGCGCCGGGCTCCCTGAAGCAGCTGTGGTCACAGCGCTACCGGTGGTCGTACGGCACGATGCAGGCGTTGTGGAAGCACCGCAGGTCCCTCACCGACAAGGGGCCCTCGGGCCGCTTCGGCCGGGTCGGTATGCCGCTGGTGGTGATCTTCCAGATCGTCACGCCGGTCTTCGCCCCGCTGATCGACGTGTTCACCGCCTACTCGATGATCTTCGTCGACTTCCAGGCGGCGCTGTACGCGTGGCTCGCCGTCCTCGGTGTCCAGCTCGTGTGCGCCGCGTACGCCTTCAAGCTGGACAAGGAGCAGTACCGCTATCTGCTGATGATGCCGCTCCAGCAGCTGGCCTACCGCCAGATGATGTACCTCGTCCTCATCCATTCCTGCATCACCGCGCTCACCGGCGGCCGGCTGCGCTGGCAGAAGCTGAAGCGCACCGGCGAGGTCGGCACCCCGGCGGGGGTGGGCTGATGAGCTGGGAGCAGCAGGGGTATCCGCAGCAGCACGAGGGATACGGCCAGGCGTACGGGTACCCGGGGTACGCGGAGCAGCCGCAGCCCTATGCACAGCAGCCGCAGCCATATGCACAGCAGTCCTATCAGCAGCAGCCGTATCCGCAGGTGTACGTCGACTCGACAGCCCCCTTGCCGGTGGTGGAGCCGGAACCGGAGCCACCGGCTCCCGCTGCTCCCACCGACGCCGAGGCGGAGGAGGAGAAGCCTCCGTCTCGGCCCCCCGGCCGCGACCGCTACTTCGACACGCTCCGGGCCGTCGCCCTGATCCGGGTCGTCACCTATCACACCTTCGGGTGGGCCTGGGCCGGCATGGTCTTCCCCTCCATGGGGATCATGTTCGGTCTGGCCGGCACGCTGATGGCGAAGTCCCTGGAGCGGCCCGCCGGCACGGTGATCCGGAGCCGGATGCGGCGCCTGCTGCCGCCGTTCTGGTTCTGGGGCGTCTTCGTGGTCCTCGCGATGCTGGTCCACGACTGGATGCCGGGCTGGCAGATCGTCTACTGGGTCGTGCCGCTCGGCGATCCGCCGGGCAACACGTGGGGCGAGCAGGCCTGGGAGATCCTCTGGTACCTGCGGACGTACCTCTGGTTCGTCCTGCTGTCCCCGGTGCTGCTGAAGGTGTTCCGGCTGGCACCGGTGCCGGTCCTACTGCTGTCCCTGGCCCCGATCGTGGTCCTCCACTTCCTGTGGGAGCCGCCGGACGACCGACTCGGCAGCGCGCTGACGGATCTGGCCACCTTCCTGTTCTGCTGGATCCTCGGCTTCGCCCACCGGGACGGGGTTCTGGAGCGGCTGAAGCCGGCGGCCGTCGTCGTGCTCTCACTCGCCGCGATCGGGTTCGGCGGCTGGTACGCCTTCACCCACCAGGCCGAGACGGGGTCGTACGACCTCGACGACATCCCCCTCGCGCAGGCCTTCTGGTCCGCCGGGTACGTGATGCTCCTGATGTGGGCCAAGTCGTCCTTCGGGATCGACTTCGCGTGGCTGACCCGCTTCCGGCGGACCGACCGTCTCGTCACGGTCTTCAACTCCCGCGCGGTGACGATCTACCTGTGGCACGAGATCGCGCTGATCCTCGCGGTGCCGCTGATCGACCAGTTCTGGAACGTGCCCGCGTTCGAGAAGTGGCTGCCGCTGGAGAGCCAGTGGTTCATGTTCGGCGTCGGATGGATCCTGATCGCGGTGTTCGTGCTGGTGTGCGGATGGGTGGAAGACGTGGCCGCGAAGAAGAAGCCGCAGCTCCTTCCGGGAGGGCGGCCTGCAAGAATGGGGACGTGACCCGCGCTTCCCTGAACAAGCAGCCGCACGAAGTCGCCTCGATGTTCGACGACGTGGCGGAACGGTACGACCTGACCAACGACGTGCTGTCGCTCGGCCAGGACCGGGTGTGGCGCAAGGAGGTCGCCAGGGCCGTCGACGCCCGCCCCGCCCAGAAGATCCTGGACCTGGCGGCGGGTACGGCCACCTCGTCGCTGCCCTTCGCCCGCACCGGCGCCTACGTCGTGCCCTGCGACTTCTCGCTCGGGATGCTCCAGGTCGGCAAGCGCAAGCACGCCTGGCTGCCGTTCACCGCGGGCGACGCGACGAAGCTGCCCTTCCAGGACGACGTCTTCGACGCGGTCACGATCTCCTTCGGGCTGCGCAACGTCCAGGACACCGACTCCGCGCTGCGCGAGATGTACCGGGTGACCAAGCCCGGCGGCCGGGTCGTGATCTGCGAGTTCTCGCACCCGACCTGGGCGCCCTTCCGGACCGTCTACACCGAGTACCTGATGCGCGCCCTGCCGCCGGTCGCCCGGAGCGTGTCCTCCAACCCCGACGCGTACGTCTATCTCGCCGAGTCCATCCGCGCCTGGCCGAACCAGCCGGCCCTGGCGGAGCGCCTGCAGAAGGCGGGCTGGTCGAAGGTGGCGTGGCGGAACCTGACGGGCGGGATCGTGGCCCTGCACCGGGGCGTCAAGGAGAGCTGAGCGGCGCGGGACTGGACTGGACGGGGCGGGGCGTCAGAGTCCGGTCACACAGCGGACCACGTACGGATCGCCCGGCTCGTCCAGTTCGCGCTGGAGACCGCCGCGCGGGGGGCGGGGCACACGAGGCTCACGGCTGCCCCCGCCGCCCTCACCCGGGCCGAGGTCGAACCACACGTACACCACCGAGTCCCGCGGCACCTCCGCGCCGGCCTGCGGGTACTGGCGTACGACGTAGTCGACGACGGCCTGGTGGAAGTCCCTGCGATCCGGCGCGTTGACGAACAGGCCCTGCGCCTGAGCCGTCTCGCGCGCGTCGACGGCCATGAGTCCGACCAGACGCGGTACGCGCACTTCGGGCGTGTTGGGTGTTATACGCACAGATGTCACCCCCAGCGGTACTGGAAGGGTAACTCCGGCCCGGCGGCGGCCGGAAGTGTCGGGTGTCTATCTGTAGCAGACCGCTACACCGAGTAACCACCTTGCAGGGAAAGCCGGAAGCACAGCGCCTCTTCCTGGAGGAGGGGGTGCGGGAACGTCTCCGCGAGTTTCATTCCGAGGCGTTCGGCGACCGCGATCGACCGTTCGTTGCCGGGTCTGATCATCGCCACCACGTCCGCGACGCCTGCCGCCCTGAGCCGCTCCAAGGTCATCCGCGCGGCCACCGTGGCGTACCCCTGCCCCCAGTACGCCCGCCCGAGCCGCCACCCGATCTCGATCTCGCCCGTGGGTCCCCAGTCCCGAGGCCACGGCTGGGCTCCGGTGAAGCCGATGACCTGCCCGTCCTCGCCGACCATGGTCCACAGGCAGTAACCCCGCTCGGCGTCGTGCCGGCGCTGCCGCGCGGTGAGCTCCTCGTAGACGTACAGTTCCGCCGATTTCCCGCCGTGGAACTCCATGACGTCCGGGTCGTCGAAGACCCTGTGCCAGGCGACGGCGTCCTCGTCGGTGGGGACACGCAGCCGTACAACGGGCAGAGCTCGGTTCACTGGGGCAGCCCTTCAGCCGGGTGATCAATTCTGCTGAATAGACTGCCCATGTCCAGTGCCGGTCGGCACGCGGATTCAGAACTTGATTCCGAACTCATTCCGAGCCTGGGGAGATCCCGCCGTGACCGAGCCCCTGTCCGAGAACACCGCCGATGTCATCGTCGTCGGCGCGGGGCCGGCCGGCTCCACGACCGCCTACCACCTCGCCAAGTCCGGACTCGACGTGCTCCTCCTCGAGAAGACCGAGTTCCCGCGCGAGAAGGTCTGCGGTGACGGCCTCACCCCGCGTGCCACCAAGCAGCTCGTGGCCATGGGCATCGACATCTCCGAAGAGGCCGGCTGGCTGCGGAACAAGGGCCTTCGGATCATCGGCGGCGGCGTACGCCTCGAGCTCGACTGGCCGGACCTGGCCTCCTTCCCCGACTACGGTCTCGTCCGCAAGCGCGACGACTTCGACGAGCAGCTCGCCCGCCAGGCCCAGAAGGCCGGGGCGCGGCTGTTCGAGCGCTGCAACGTCGGTGCCCCGATCGTCGACGACCGCACGGGCCGCATCACGGGCGTCCACGCGAAACTCGGCGAGGACAAGCGCGAAGTCACCTTCCACGCGCCCCTCGTGGTCGCGGCCGACGGCAACTCCACCCGGCTCTCCCTCGCGATGGGCCTGCACCGCCGCGAGGACCGCCCGATGGGTGTGGCCGTCCGGACGTACTTCGAGAGCCCCCGCCACGAGGACGACTACCTGGAGTCCTGGCTGGAGCTGTGGGACCGCCGCGGCCCCGGAGAGGACCGGCTGCTGCCCGGCTACGGCTGGATCTTCGGCATGGGCGACGGCACCTCCAACGTCGGCCTCGGCGTCCTGAACACCTCCGACTCCTTCAAGGAGCTCGACTGGCGCGAGGTGCTGAAGGCCTGGTGCGCCTCGATGCCGGAGGAGTGGGGCTACACCCCCGACCACATGACCGGTCCGATCCGGGGCGCCGCCCTCCCCATGGCCTTCAACCGCCAGCCGCACTACACCAAGGGTCTGCTCCTGGTCGGCGACGCCGGCGGCATGGTGAACCCCTTCAACGGCGAGGGCATCGCCTACGCCATGGAGTCCGGCCAGATCGCCGCCGACGTCATCGTCCAGGCCCACGCTCGCGCGACGCCCGCCCAGCGGGAGATCGCCCTCCAGCGCTACCCGCAGGTCCTCAAGGACACCTACGGCGGCTACTACACGCTGGGCCGCGCCTTCGTGAAGCTCATCGGCAACCCGAAGGTCATGAAGATCGCGGCCCAGCGCGGCCTGACCCACCCGCTGCTCATGAAGTTCACCCTCAAGATGCTCGCCAACCTCACCGACCCCACGGGCGGCGACGCGATGGACCGGATCATCAACGGGCTGAGCAAGGTGGCGCCGAAGGCGTGACGGGAGCCCTCCCTCAGGCGCCGACCGTGCCCTGAGCGCCGTTCAGCGCCTCGATGTTGACCGCCCGGCGGGCGAACACCTCGTCCCGCCGGTCCGCCACCTGCCGCAGCGCCTCCTTGCGTTCCCGCTTGGAGAGCCGGTCCAGATACACGTGCCCGTTCACATGGTCGGTCTCGTGCGCCAGGCAGCGCGCGAAGTACCCGGTCCCCTCGATCACGAGCGGCTCGCCGTCCCTGTCGAACCCGCGGACCACGGCCCGGTCCGGACGCGGTACGTCCATGACGGCGCCCGGCACCGACAGGCAGCCCTCGCTGTCGTCGAGCAGCCTGCGCCCGGCCGGGTCGAGCTGGTCGAGCACCGGGTTGACGAGGTGCCCGACATGCCGGGCCCCGTCGTCGTCCGGGCAGTCGTACACGAAGAGCCGCAGACCGACGCCGACCTGGTTCGCCGCGAGCCCCGCGCCCTCCGCGATGTACATCGTCAGGAACATGTCGTCGATCAGCGCGGCGAGATCGGGCCCGAACTCGGTCACGTCCCGGCACGGCTTGTGCAGCACCTCCTCGCCGACCTCGGTGATGCGCCGTACCTGTCCGCGCCGCGCCTCGGGGGCGAGCCGCGGATACGAGTCGGTGGGCCTGCCCTGGACGAACACACTGGGCATGGTGATGTCTCCTGTCCCTTGGTGGTGGTGCGGATGTGGACCGCAGAACACATCCAACAGCCCGGGGGACAGGTGGGGGCGAGATCGGCCGGAGAAGGGCCCGGACAGGACGAAAGGGCCGCAGCCCCCGAGCGGCTGCGGCCCTGCCAAGTGTTGTTCCGACGTCAGAGAACCCGTACCGCTCCGGTCGGCGGGTCGTAGGACAGCGGCTTCTCGGCGACACCCGTCGAGGGGTTCTGCGCGCCGACGAACATGCCGTCGCCGACGTACACCGCCACGTGGTACGCGCTGCCCGCGCTGCCCCAGTACAGGATGTCGCCCGGCTGCAGGTTGCTCAGCGAGACCTGGGTGCCGGCGGTCGACTGGTCCTGCGAGACGCGCGGCAGGTCGACGCCGATCTGGCTGAACGCGGCCTGCACGAGGCCGGAGCAGTCCCATGAGTTGGGGCCGGTGCCGCCGGAGACGTAGGCGTCACCGACCTGAGCCTTCACGAAGGCGATGACGGCCGCGGCCGAACCGGTGGCCGTGGACGAGCTCGTGGAGACGCTGGCGCTCGCGGAGGCGGACAGGGTGGTCCGCTCGGAGCTGCGCGAGGCGGCCTCCTCCGCGGCGGCCCTGCGTGCCTCCTCGGCCTTCTTCTTGGCCTCCGCCTTCTTCTTGGCCTCCGCGAGGTCCGCCTTGGCCTGCTTCGCGGCCTTCGCGGCGGCCGCGTCACGCTCGGCCTGCAGCTGGTAGTTGGCGGCCGCCTGCTGCATCGCGTCGGCGGACTCGGCGACCTGGCTGCCCAGGTCGGCCGAGAGGGTGGGCAGTTCGAGGGTCTGCGTCGTCGACTCGGCGGCGAACGCCGAAGCCGACGCGCCCGCCGCTGCCATGCTGAGCACGCCACCGGCGACTCCGGCACGCACGGCGATCGAAGTCGTCGCGCTGCGGCGGGGTTTCCGGTGGCTGCGTATGTGAGCGGTGTGGGACATGAGACCAACTGGTATCAGGGGCTCCTCCATACCTTCAAGAAACGTGTGGTGCGCCACAGTTGTTCAATCGGTGGCCCGAATTCCGGGCGTGCCACTCTTTATTGACGCCGTAACGGACATAGCGGACTCTCGTGATCATGGCCGTGATCATGTACTTTCGCTGTTACGCCCGAATTGCCCCGCAGCTACCACCGGTTGGGGCAGTTGGCCAAGCCCCCTTCCTGGGGGGCTCTCGCGCATGTGGCGGAGGTCACGCAACGGTTACGGCGACGGCTGCGTCCGGAGGTGTCCGGCGCTCGTGAATGTGTGCACGTGTCCACACTCGTCCTCGCGCCTCCCTCTGATGTGTGAACGCGTCCACTACCAAGCAGTCGCGTCCAGCGCCAATTTGCATGCAGCGGAAGTCTCTTGATATGGAGATGCCCCTCCCGACCTGCGCCGACTGGCGAAAATGTCACCTCTGGTGATCACTCGGACGCTTCTCGTGTGAAGATCACCGCTGATCCGACTTCATGATCCTTCGTCTGGTGGTGGAGATCACAAAGCTTGTGCAATACCCCGTGTCGCAGATCACAGACCGGCGGGCATAAGATGCGGGTCAGTTGGGCTTGTGACCTGCTTCACATGTTCGCGATCTTCGTCGGGACGGACGGGGGTCAGAGGGACGTATGAGTCGGGTGTGGGTCCGATGCCATCGCCAGCAGTCAGTGCCGACTGAGAGGAGCGAGGAGCGGTGAACGCTTATGCGCCCATCCTCGTACTGGGAGCCCTCGGGGCAGGCTTTGCGATCTTCTCCGTGGTCATGGCCACGCTGATCGGTCCGAAGCGGTACAACCGGGCCAAGCTCGAGGCCTACGAGTGCGGGATCGAGCCGACCCCCACGCCGGCCGGCGGCGGGCGCTTCCCCATCAAGTACTACCTGACGGCGATGCTCTTCATCGTCTTCGACATCGAGATCGTCTTCCTCTACCCCTGGGCCGTCACCTTCGACGCCCTGGGTGTTTTCGGGCTCGTGGAGATGCTGCTCTTCGTGCTCACCGTCTTCGTCGCGTACGCGTACGTATGGCGGCGCGGCGGCCTGGAATGGGACTGAGGGGCCTTTAACTCATGGGACTCGAAGAAAAGCTGCCGAGCGGCTTCCTGCTGACCACCGTCGAGCAGGCCGCGGGCTGGGTGCGCAAGGCGTCCGTCTTTCCGGCCACCTTCGGCCTTGCCTGCTGTGCCATCGAGATGATGACCACCGGCGCCGGACGCTACGACCTGGCCCGCTTCGGCATGGAGGTCTTCCGCGGCTCACCCCGCCAGGCGGACCTCATGATCGTCGCCGGCCGGGTCAGCCAGAAGATGGCGCCGGTGCTCAGGCAGGTCTACGACCAGATGCCGAACCCCAAGTGGGTCATCTCCATGGGGGTCTGCGCCTCCTCGGGCGGCATGTTCAACAACTACGCGATCGTGCAGGGCGTCGACCACATCGTCCCGGTCGACATCTATCTGCCCGGCTGCCCGCCACGGCCGGAGATGCTGATGGACGCCATTCTCAAGCTCCACCAGAAGATCCAGTCCTCCAAGCTCGGCGTGAACGCCGAGGAGGCGGCCCGCGAGGCGGAGGAGGCGGCGCTCAAGGCTCTGCCCACGATCGAGATGAAGGGGCTGCTGCGGTGAGCGACGCGAACGGCACCAACGGAGCCAACCCGGAGAGGGATCTGAGCGGCTCCAACCTCCCCGGCCAGCGCGGCGAGGGCGGCGAGGAGATCCGCGTCCAGCGCGGCATGTTCGGCGCCGACGACGGCGGCGACACCTCCGGCTACGGCGGCCTGGTCCGCTCGATCCGCCTCCCGGGACCCGCGGCGCGCCCCTACGGCGGCTGGTTCGACGAGGTCGCCGACGAACTGGAAGGCGCCCTGGAGGAGCAGGGATTGCTGCCCGGCAACGCGATCGAGAAGACGGTCGTCGACCGCGGCGAGATCACCTTCCACATCGAGCGCGAGCACCTGCCGCGCGTCGCCCGCACCCTGCGCGACGACCCGGCCCTGCGCTTCGAGCTCTGCACCGGCGTCAGCGGGGTCCACTACCTCCACGACAAGGGCCGCGAGCTGCACGCGGTCTACCACCTGCGCTCGATCACCCACAACCGGCTGATCCGCCTGGAGGTCAGCGCGCCGGACGCCGACCCGCACATCCCGTCCCTGGTCCCGGTGTATCCGACCAACGACTGGCACGAGCGCGAGACCTACGACTTCTTCGGGATCGTCTTCGACGGTCACCCGGCCCTGACGCGGATCATGATGCCGGACGACTGGCAGGGCCACCCGCAGCGCAAGGACTACCCCCTCGGCGGCATCGCCGTCGAGTACAAGGGCGCCCAGATCCCGGCTCCGGACCAGCGGAGGTCGTACTCATGAGCACTTCGCATGCCTCCCCTCGGGAGACCACAGAGGGCACCGTCTACACGGTCACCGGTGGCGACTGGGACGAGATCGTCCAGGCCGCGGCCCGCGCCGACGACGAACGCATCGTCCTCAACATGGGCCCCCAGCACCCCTCCACCCACGGAGTGCTCCGCCTGATCCTGGAGATCGACGGCGAGACGGTCACCGAGGCCCGCTGCGGCATCGGCTACCTCCACACCGGCATCGAGAAGAACCTCGAGTTCCGCACGTGGACGCAGGGCACCACGTTCGTGACGCGCATGGACTACCTGACGTCCTTCTTCAACGAGACCGCCTACTGCCTGGCCGTCGAGAAGCTCCTCGGCATCGAGGACCAGATCCCCGACCGGGCCGAGATCATCCGGGTGCTCCTGATGGAGTTGAACCGGCTCTCCTCGCACCTGGTGTGCATCGCCACCGGCGGTATGGAACTCGGCGCCACCACGATCATGATCTACGGATTCCGTGATCGTGAAATGATTCTCGACATCTACGAGCTCATCACGGGCCTGCGGATGAACCACGCGTACATCCGCCCCGGCGGACTCGCCCAGGACCTGCCGCCCGGCGCGGTGGACCACATCCGCGAGTTCGTGAAGAAGATGAAGAAGAACCTCCCGGAGTACGACAAGCTCGCCACCGGGAACCCCATCTTCAAGGCCCGTATGCAGGACGTCGGCTATCTGGACCTGGCGGGCTGCATGGCCCTCGGCGCCACCGGCCCCATCCTGCGCTCCACCGGCCTGCCGCACGACCTGCGCAAGGCACAGCCCTACTGCGGTTACGAGACCTACGACTTCGACATCCCGACCGCCGACACCTGTGACTCCTACGGCCGCTTCCTCATCCGGCTCGAGGAGATGCGCCAGTCGCTCAGGATCGTCGAGCAGTGCCTGGACCGGCTCCAGCCCGGTCCGGTCATGGTCGCCGACAAGAAGATCGCCTGGCCCGCCCAGCTCGCCCTGGGTCCTGACGGGCTCGGCAACTCCCTCGACCACATCAAGAAGATCATGGGCACCTCCATGGAGGCCCTGATCCACCACTTCAAGCTGGTCACCGAGGGCTTCCGCGTCCCGCCGGGTCAGGCGTACGCGGCCGTCGAGTCGCCCAAGGGCGAACTCGGGGTGCACGCCGTGTCCGACGGCGGCACCCGCCCCTTCCGGGTCCACTTCCGCGACCCGTCCTTCACCAACCTTCAGGCCATGGCGGCGATGTGCGAGGGCGGCCAGGTCGCTGACGTCATCGTCGCTGTCGCGTCCATCGACCCCGTGATGGGAGGCGTCGACCGGTGACCACGAGTTCTTCCGAGCGGGGCGTCAGCCTGGGCATGCCCGAACTGCCCGCGCCCGCTTACCCGGACGACGTCCGAGCCCGGCTGGAGGCGGACGCGCGCGAGATCATCGCCCGCTACCCGGACTCCCGCTCGGCGCTCCTGCCGTTGCTGCATCTCGTGCAGTCGGAGGAGGGCCATGTCACGCGCACCGGGATGCAGTTCTGCGCGGACGTCCTGGAGCTGACCACGGCCGAGGTCACCGCGGTGGCCACCTTCTACACCATGTACCGGCGCAGGCCGTCCGGCGACTACCAGGTGGGGGTCTGCACCAACACCCTCTGCGCGGTGATGGGCGGCGACGCGATCTTCTCGGAACTCCAGGAGCACCTGGGCGTCGGCAACGGCGAGACCACCGACGACGGCAAGGTCACCCTGGAGCACATCGAGTGCAACGCGGCCTGCGACTTCGCGCCGGTCGTGATGGTCAACTGGGAGTTCTTCGACAACCAGACCCCGGCGAGCGCGAAGCGCATGGTCGACGACCTGCGCGCGGGGCGTCCGGTCGAGCCCACGCGCGGGGCGCCGCTGTGCACCTTCAAGGAGACCGCGCGGATCCTCGCCGGCTTCCCCGACGAGCGGCCAGGAGCCGTCGAGGCAAGCGGCGGAGCGGGACCCGCGTCGCTGGTGGGCCTCCGCCTGGCCAGGGGAGAGACCGCACCCGCGCGCGTGGTCCATCCGCGCGACGGCGCACCGCAGGGCCGGGACGTCCACGAGCCGTCCCCGTCGGAGCACCTGAGCTCACACGACGCGCCACAGGACACGTCGGCCTCCGACCCGGCCCACCCGGCCGGGCCCGCCGCCGAGGAGGGGGAGTGATGACCTTGGCACCCGAACTGAAGGACACCGGTCCCGAGAAGCTGCTCGCACCCGTGCTGTCGGCCTTCTGGGACCAGGACAAGTCCTGGACGCTGGACGTCTACAAGAGGCACGAGGGATACGAGGGGCTCCGCAAGGCGCTCGCCATGTCGCCGGACGACCTGATCGCGTACGTCAAGGACTCCGGTCTGCGCGGTCGCGGCGGCGCCGGATTCCCCACCGGGATGAAATGGCAGTTCATTCCGCAGGGAGATGGAAAGCCGCACTATCTAGTTGTCAACGCCGACGAGTCGGAGCCGGGGACCTGCAAGGACATCCCGCTCCTCTTCGCGAACCCGCACAGCCTCATCGAGGGCATGATCATCGCGTGTTATGCCATCAGGTCTTCGCATGCCTTCATCTATCTGCGGGGTGAAGTCGTCCCAGTACTGCGGCGACTGCATGCGGCCGTGAGCGAGGCCTACGCGGCCGGCTACCTCGGACAGAACATCCTGGGCAGCGGCCTCGATCTCGACATCACCGTGCACGCCGGCGCCGGGGCGTACATCTGCGGTGAGGAGACCGCACTGCTCGACTCGCTCGAAGGCCGCCGTGGGCAACCGCGGCTCCGCCCCCCCTTTCCTGCGGTCGCAGGCCTCTACGCCTGCCCGACTGTTGTAAATAACGTGGAGTCGATCGCGTCAGTTCCCGCGATTCTGCAAAAGGGCAAGGACTGGTTCAGGTCGATGGGCAGCGAGAAGTCCCCGGGCTTCACGCTCTACTCGCTCAGCGGCCACGTCGCGAGCCCCGGCCAGTACGAGGCCCCACTCGGCATCACGCTCCGCCAGCTCCTGGAGATGAGCGGCGGCATGCGGCCGGGCCACCGGCTCAAGTTCTGGACGCCGGGCGGCTCCTCCACGCCGATGTTCACCGACGAGCACCTCGACGTCCCCCTCGACTACGAGGGTGTCGGCGCCGCCGGCTCGATGCTCGGCACCAAGGCCCTGCAGTGCTTCGACGAGACGACCTGCGTCGTCCGCGCCGTCACCCGCTGGACCGAGTTCTACGCCCACGAGTCCTGCGGCAAGTGCACCCCGTGCCGTGAAGGGACGTACTGGCTCGTGCAGTTGCTGCGCGACATCGAGGCCGGCAAGGGCGTCATGTCCGACCTCGACAAGCTGAACGACATCGCCGACAACATCAACGGCAAGTCGTTCTGCGCCCTCGGTGACGGCGCCGCCTCGCCGATCTTCTCCTCGCTCAAGTACTTCCGCGAGGAGTACGAGCAGCACATCACGGGCCGTGGCTGCCCCTTCGACCCGGCCAAGTCGACGGTCTGGGCCGACTCCCGCACGGAGGTGAACGCATGACCGTGACCACCAGCGCTCCCTCGGGCGGGGGAGAGGCGGCGGTCCCGCCGGAGGATCTCGTCTCGCTGACGATCGACGGTGCCGAGATCAGCGTGCCCAAGGGCACCCTGGTCATCCGGGCCGCCGAACAACTCGGCATCGAGATCCCCCGCTTCTGCGACCACCCCCTCCTCGACCCGGCCGGCGCCTGCCGCCAGTGCATCGTCGAGGTCGAGGGCCAGCGCAAGCCGATGGCCTCCTGCACCATCACCTGCACCGACGGGATGGTGGTGAAGACCCACCTCACCTCGCCGGTCGCCGAGAAGGCCCAGCACGGTGTGATGGAGCTCCTCCTCATCAACCACCCGCTGGACTGCCCGGTCTGCGACAAGGGCGGCGAGTGCCCCCTGCAGAACCAGGCGATGTCCCACGGCCAGGCCGAGTCCCGCTTCGAGGGCAAGAAGCGCACCTACGAGAAGCCCGTACCGATCTCCACCCAGGTGCTGCTCGACCGCGAGCGGTGCGTGCTGTGCGCCCGCTGCACCCGCTTCTCCAACCAGGTCGCGGGCGACCCCATGATCGAACTGATCGAACGGGGCGCCCTCCAGCAGGTCGGCACCGGCGAGGGCGACCCCTTCGAGTCGTACTTCTCCGGCAACACGATCCAGATCTGCCCGGTCGGCGCGCTCACCTCGGCGGCGTACCGATTCCGCTCCCGCCCCTTCGACCTGGTGTCCTCCCCGAGCGTGTGCGAGCACTGCTCCGGCGGCTGCGCCACCCGCACCGACCACCGGCGCGGCAAGGTCATGCGCAAGCTCGCGGCCAACGACCCCGAGGTCAACGAGGAGTGGATCTGCGACAAGGGGCGCTTCGCCTTCCGGTACGCGCAGCAGCGGGACCGGCTGGAGCACCCGCTGGTGCGCAACCCCGAGGGCGAGCTGGTGCCGGCGTCCTGGCCGGAGGCGCTCCAGATCGCGGCCCAGGGGCTGCTCGCCTCACGCGGCCGGGCCGGAGTCCTCACCGGCGGCCGCCTCACCATCGAGGACGCCTACGCGTACAGCAAGTTCGCGCGCGTGGCGCTCGACACCAACGACATCGACTTCCGCGCGCGCGTGCACAGCGGCGAGGAGGCCGACTTCCTGGCCGCGAGGATCGCGGGCCGGGGCAGGGACCTTGACGGTACCGGCGTCACGTACTCCGCGCTGGAGAAGGCACCGGCGGTCCTGCTGGTCGGGTTCGAGGCCGAGGAGGAGGCGCCCGGCGTCTTCCTGAGGCTGCGCAAGGCATGGCGCAAGCACGGTCAGAAGGTCTTCTCGCTCGCCACCCACGCCACCCGCGGTCTGCAGAAGGCGGGCGGCACGCTGCTGCCGGCCGCCCCCGGCACCGAGACCGAGTGGCTGGACGCGCTGGCCGGCGGAGTCGGCCTGGATGACGATGGCAGCAGGGCCGCCGAGGCGCTGCGCACCGCGGGCGCGGTGATCGTCGTCGGCGAGCGGCTGGCCGCCGTGAAGGGCGGACTGACCGCCGCCGTACGGGCCGCCTCCGCGACGGGCGCGCAGCTGGTGTGGATCCCGCGGCGGGCCGGAGAGCGCGGTGCCCTCGAAGCGGGTGCGCTGCCGTCGCTGCTGCCGGGCGGCCGCCCGGCCACCGACCCACGCGCGCGTGAGGAGGTCGCCTCGGTCTGGGGCGTGGCCGAACTCCCGCACCGCTACGGCCGGGACACCGGTCAGATCGTCGAGGCCGCGGTGTCCGGCGAGCTCCAGGCCCTGGTGGTCGCGGGCGTCGAGATCGCCGACCTGCCCGATCCGGCCCGCGCGCGTGAAGCGCTCCAGGAGGTCGGGTTCGTGGTGTCGCTGGAACTGCGTCCCGGTGAGGTCACCGAGCACGCGGACGTCGTCCTGCCGGTGGCCGCGGTCGCCGAGAAGGCCGGCACCTTCCTCAACTGGGAGGGCAGGGTGCGGTTCTTCGAGGCCGCGCTCAAGCCCGACCAGATGACCCGCCGCCTCGCGCCCACCGACGCACGGGTGCTGCAGATGCTGGCCGACGCCATGGACGTACACCTGGGCCTGCCCGATCTGCGCACCACGCGCGCGGAGATCGACCGGCTCGGGCCCTGGGACGGACCGCGCGGCACCGAACCCCTGGAGACCGGGGCCCAGTTGCCGCGGCCCGCCGCCGGAGAGGCGGTCCTGGCCGGACACCGGCTGCTGCTCGACCAGGGACTCCTCCAGCAGGGCGACGAGGCGCTCGCCGGGACCCGGCACGCGGCACACGCGCGGGTGTCGGCCGCGACGGCCGCCGAGGTGGGCGTCAAGGAAGGCGACCTGCTCGCCGTGAGCGGCAAGACCGGAGTCGTCGAACTGCCCCTGCAGATCACCGAGATGCCCGACCGTGTGGTCTGGCTCCCGCTGAACTCCACCGGCGGGGGCGTCGCCTCCGACGCCGGGGTGGTGCCCGGCTCCCTCGTCCACATCGGCCCGGCGACGCTCGCAGCCGAAGCTCCCAAGGAGGTGGAGGCATGAGCCCGTACCTCGCCGCGGAAGACCTCTCGATGTTCGGCACCGACCCCTGGTGGCTCGTCGTCGTCAAGGCCGTCTTCTGCTTCGCCTTCCTGATGCTGACCGTGCTGTTCTCCATCGTCTGGGAGCGCAAGGTCGTCGCCTGGATGCAGCTGCGCATCGGTCCCAACCGGCACGGCCCCTGGGGCATGCTCCAGTCGCTCGCCGACGGCATCAAGCTGATGCTCAAGGAAGACGTCGTCGTCAAGCGCGCAGACAAGGTCGTCTATGTCCTCGCGCCGATCGTCGCGGCCATCCCGGCCTTCATGGCGATCGCGGTGATCCCCTTCGGCCCGTCCGGCAACGAGATCTCGATCTTCGGGCACCGCACGACGATGCAGCTCACCGACCTGCCGATCGCGATGCTGTACATCCTCGCGGTCGCCTCGGTCGGCATCTACGGCATCGTCCTGGCGGGCTGGAGTTCCGGGTCGACGTATCCGCTGCTCGGCGGTCTGCGCTCCTGCGCGCAGATGATCTCGTACGAGATCGCCATGGGCGCCGCCTTCGCCTCGGTGTTCCTCTACTCCGGGTCGATGTCGACCTCGGCGATCGTCGAGGCGCAGCAGGACCGCTGGTACATCGTCCTGCTGCCGGTCTCCTTCATCATCTACGTCATCACCATGGTCGGTGAGACCAACCGCGCCCCCTTCGACATGCCGGAGTCCGAGGGCGACCTCGTCGGCGGCTTCAACACCGAGTACTCGTCGATCAAGTTCGCGCTGTTCATGCTCGCCGAGTACGTGAACATGGTGACGGTCTCGGCCGTGACGACCACGCTCTTCCTCGGCGGCTGGCGCGCCCCCTGGCCCATCAGCACCTTCTGGGAGGGCGCCAACCACGGCTGGTGGCCGCTGCTCTGGTTCGTGATCAAGGTGCAGCTGCTGCTGTTCTTCTTCATCTGGCTGCGCGGCACGCTCCCGCGCGTGCGCTACGACCAGCTGATGAAGCTCGGCTGGAAGGTCCTCATCCCGGTCTCCGTGGTGTGGCTGATGCTCGTCGCGACCGTGCGGACCCTGCGCAACGAGAACTACGACTTCGCCGACATCGCCCTCTACGTCGGCGGCGGCGTCCTGGCCCTGCTGCTGCTCTCCTTCGTGGCCGACATGTTCCGCGAGAAGTCGCAGGCGGCCGCGCAGCCCGCCGAACAGCCAGCCGGGTTCGACCCGATGGCGGGCGGATTCCCCGTCCCGCCGCTGCCCGGACAGGAGTTGCCACCGGTGCCCAGGCGCCGCTCGCGCCAGGAGCGGGAGCTGATTGTCAGTGGCGGGCCCGATACTCAGAGTGACGGATCGCTGACTGGTTCTACGGATGGAAAGGAGGCGTCCGATGGCTGAGGAGCCGAAGGAGACCAAGCCCGGTTTCATGAACCCCGTCGCCGGCTTCGGCGTGACCTTCAAGGCCATGTTCAAGAAGCGGCTGACCGAGCAGTACCCGGAGCAGCAGAAGACCACCGCTCCGCGGTTCCACGGACGGCACCAGCTCAACCGCCATCCGGACGGCCTGGAGAAGTGCGTCGGCTGCGAGCTGTGCGCCTGGGCCTGCCCCGCCGACGCCATCTATGTGGAGGGCGCCGACAACACCGACGAGGAGCGCTACTCGCCGGGCGAGCGGTACGGCCGCGTCTACCAGATCAACTACGCCCGCTGCATCCTGTGCGGGCTGTGCATCGAGGCGTGCCCCACACGCGCGCTGACGATGACCAACGAGTTCGAGCTGGCCGACAGCAGCCGGGCCAACCTCATCTACACCAAGGAACAACTGCTCGCCGGCCTCGAGGAGGGCATGGTCGACTCGCCCCACGCCATCTACCCCGGCACCGACGAGCAGGACTACTACCGGGGCCTGGTCACCGAGGCCGCGCCCGGCACCGTGCCCCAGGTCGCCGTCTCCAAGGGCGAGGTGGTCCAGGAGGCCGACTCCACCTTCGGCGAAAACGAACCGGCGTCCGAGAAGGTGATCGGACGATGACCGCACCCCTCCAGCTCGCCGCGTACTCGACCTCCACCGGCGAGGCCTTCCAGTTCTGGGTCCTCGGCACCGTCGCCGTGATCGGCGCCCTGTGCACCGTCTTCATGAGGAAGGCTGTGCACAGCGCGCTCTGTCTCGCCGGCACCATGATCATCCTGGCGGTGTTCTACCTCGCCAACGGCGCCTACTTCCTCGGCGTCGTCCAGATCGTCGTCTACACCGGCGCGATCATGATGCTGTTCCTGTTCGTGGTGATGCTCGTCGGCGTGACCGCGGCGGACTCCCTCAAGGAGACCATCAGGGGCCAGCGCTGGCTGGCCCTGCTGTGCGGGCTCGGCTTCGGCGTCCTGCTGTTCGCCGGCATCGGCAACGCCTCCCTGAAGCAGTTCAACGGCCTCACCCAGGCCAACGCGGGCGGAAATGTGGAGGGCCTCGCGACCCTCATCTTCACCAAGTACGTCTTCGCCTTCGAAATCACCGGCGCCCTGCTGATCACGGCCGCCGTCGGCGCCATGGTGCTCACGCACCGCGAGCGCACCGAGCGGGCCCTGACCCAGCGCGAGATGGCCGAGCAGCGCGTCCGCGAGGGCAAGCACGTCCCGCCGCTGCCCGCCCCCGGCGTCTACGCCCGGCACAACGCGGTGGACATCGCGGGCCTGCTGCCCGACGGCACCCCCTCTGAGCTCACGGTCAGCAAGACGCTGCGGGACCGCGGCCAGATCCGTGACGTCTCGGCCGAGGCGCTGAACGACCTCAAGGCGCTGGAGCAGCGCGCGGAGGATCGCCTGGAGCGGACCGAGATCGAACCGGCCACCTTCAAGAGGGAGGCGTCGAAGTGAACCCCGTCAACTACCTCTACCTCGCCGCCCTGCTGTTCACGATCGGCGCCACCGGCGTACTGATCAGGCGCAACGCCATCGTCGTGTTCATGTGCATCGAGCTCATGCTCAACGCCTGCAACCTCGCGTTCGTCGCCTTCTCCCGGATGCACGGCAATCTCGACGGCCAGATCATCGCCTTCTTCACGATGGTCGTCGCCGCCGCGGAGGTCGTGGTCGGGCTCGCGATCATCGTGTCGCTGTTCCGTTCCCGCCACTCGGCCTCGGTCGACGACGCCAGCCTGATGAAGCTGTAAGGGGTCGCTGAATCGTGGACAACCTCATCGCGCTGCTCATCGCGGCGCCTCTGCTCGGAGCGGCGGTCCTGCTGACCGGCGGCCGGCGACTTGACGCCGTCGGCCACTGGATCGGCACGATCCTCGCCGCCGCCTCCTTCGTGTTCGGCGCCATCCTCTTCGCCGACCTGCTCGGCAAGAACGCCGAGGACCGCACGCTCATCCAGCACCTGTGGACCTGGATCCCGGTCGAGGGATTCCAGGCGGACGTCACCTTCCGCCTCGACCAGCTGTCGATGACGTTCGTGCTGCTGATCACCGGCGTCGGCTCGCTGATCCACCTGTACTCGATCGGCTACATGGAGCACGACGAGCGGCGCCGCCGCTTCTTCGGCTACCTGAACCTGTTCCTCGCGGCGATGCTGCTGCTCGTCCTCGCCGACAACTACCTGCTGCTGTACGTCGGCTGGGAGGGCGTCGGTCTCGCCTCCTACCTGCTGATCGGCTTCTGGCAGCACAAGCCCAGCGCGGCCACCGCGGCGAAGAAGGCCTTCCTGGTCAACCGCGTCGGCGACATGGGCCTGTCGATCGCGATCATGCTGATGTTCACGACCTTCGGCACCTTCGCCTTCGGTCCGGTCCTCGGCAGTCATGAGAAGCCCGGACTCGTCGAGGGTGCCTCCGAGGCGACGCTCACCGGCATCGCCCTGATGCTGCTGCTCGCCGCCTGCGGCAAGTCCGCCCAGGTGCCGCTGCAGTCCTGGCTCGGGGACGCGATGGAGGGCCCGACCCCGGTCTCGGCCCTCATCCACGCGGCGACCATGGTGACCGCGGGCGTCTACCTGATCGTCCGCTCCGCCAACATCTTCAACCTCGCCCCGGACGCCCAGCTGGTCGTCACCGTCGTCGGTGCCGTCACGCTCCTGTTCGGTGCGATCGTCGGTTGCGCGAAGGACGACATCAAGAAGGCCCTCGCGGGTTCGACCATGTCGCAGATCGGCTACATGGTGCTCGCCGCGGGCCTCGGTCCCATCGGCTACGTCTTCGCGATCATGCACCTGGTGACGCACGGCTTCTTCAAGGCGGGGCTCTTCCTCGGGGCCGGTTCGGTCATGCACGGCATGAACGACGAGGTCGACATGAGGAAGTACGGCGGCCTCAGGAAGTACATGCCGATCACCTTCGTGACGTTCGGCCTCGGCTACCTCGCCATCATCGGGTTCCCGGGCCTGTCCGGCTTCTTCTCCAAGGACAAGATCATCGAGGCGGCCTTCGCCAAGGGCGGCACCGAGGGCTGGATCCTCGGCGCCTGCGCCCTGCTGGGCGCGGCCATCACCGCCTTCTACATGACGCGCGTGATGCTGATGACGTTCTTCGGGGAGGAGCGCTGGAAGAGCCGGCCCACCCGCTCCCCGGAGGCCCCGAGCGCCGAGCCCGCCGCCGAGCACCACGGCGAGCACGCTGAACCCCACCCGCACGAGTCGCCCAGGTCCATGACGATCCCCATGATCGTGCTGGCCTTCGGATCGGTCTTCGCGGGCGGTTTCTTCAGCATCGGCGACCGCTTCCTGCACTGGCTGGAGCCCATCACCGGGCACAGCCACGGAGACGCGCCGATCAGCGCGGCCACGGTCACGGCGGCCACGGTCACCGTGATGGTCATCGGCGTCGCGATCGCCTGGCTCCAGTACGGCAGGCGCCCGGTCCCCGTCGTCGCCCCGCGCGGGTCGCTGCTCACCCGGGCCGCCCGGCGCGACCTGCTCCAGGACGACTTCAACCACGTCGTCCTGGTCCGCGGCGGAGAGCACCTCACGCGGTCCCTGGTCTACGTCGACCACACCCTGGTCGACGGCGTGGTCAACGGCACGGCGGCCTCGGTCGGCGGCCTCTCCGGGCGGATGCGCAAGCTGCAGAACGGCTACGCGCGGTCGTACGCGGTCTCGATGTTCGGCGGCGCGGCGATCCTCGTCGCCGCGACCCTGCTGATGAGGGCGGTCTGATACCGATGTCCTTTCCTCTCCTGACAGCGACGGCGGTGCTCCCGGCGATCGGGGCCATCGCCACGGCCGCCGTGCCGGCCGCCCGGCGCACCGCGGCCAAATGGCTGGCGCTGCTCGTCTCGCTCGCCACGCTCGCCCTCGCGATCACCGTCCTGGTCCGCTTCGACCCGGACGGGGCCCGCTACCAGCTCACCGAGTCGCACGCCTGGATCGCCGACTTCGGGGTCCGCTACGAACTGGGCGTGGACGGCATCGGGGTGGCGCTGCTCGCGCTGACCGCGCTGTTGATCCCGTTCATCATCCTGGCGGGCTGGCACGACGCCGACCCGCTGGAGACCGGCAACAAGCGGTGGCGGCCGACGCAGGGCTTCTTCGCCCTGATCCTGGCCGTCGAGGCGATGGTGATCATCTCCTTCGAGGCCACCGACGTCTTCCTGTTCTACATCTTCTTCGAAGCCATGCTGATCCCGATGTACTTCCTCATCGGCGGCTTCGGGGACCGCGCCCACGCGGGTTCCGACGAGAAGGCGGCGGCCCAACGCTCGTACGCCGCCGTGAAGTTCCTGCTCTACAACCTGGTCGGCGGTCTGATCATGCTGGCCGCGGTGATCGGCCTCTATGTGGTCGCCGGGAACTTCAGCCTCCAGGAGATCGCGGAGGCGCGCGCCAACGGCTCGCTCCACATGGCGACCAACACCGAACGCTGGCTGTTCCTCGGGTTCTTCTTCGCCTTCGCGGTGAAGGCGCCCCTGTGGCCGCTGCACACCTGGCTGCCCAACGCGATGGGGGAGGCCACCGCCCCGGTCGCCGTGCTCATCACGGCGGTCGTCGACAAGGTGGGCACCTTCGCGATGCTCCGCTTCTGCCTCCAGCTCTTCCCGGAGGCCAGCAAGTGGGCGACGCCCGCGATCCTCGTCCTGGCGGTGATCAGCATCATCTACGGGGCGCTGCTCGCGGTCGGGCAGCGGGACATCAAACGCCTTGTGGCCTACGCGTCGATCTCGCACTTCGGCTTCATCATCATGGGCATCTTCGCGATGACCAGCCAGGGCCAGTCCGGAGCGACGCTCTACATGGTCAACCACGGGATCTCGACGGCCGCGCTGATGCTGGTGGCCGGCTTCCTGATCTCGCGGCGCGGCTCGCGGCTCATCGCCGACTACGGCGGTGTCCAGAAGGTCGCCCCGGTGCTCGCCGGCACCTTCCTGATCGGCGGTCTCGCCACCCTGTCGCTGCCGGGCCTCGCGCCCTTCGTCAGTGAGTTCCTGGTCCTGGTCGGCACCTTCGCGCGCTACCCGGCCATCGGCGTCATCGCGACCTTCGGCATCGTGCTCGCCGCGCTCTACACCCTCGTCCTCTACCAGCGGACGATGACGGGACCGGTGCGGCCGGAGGTCTCGGCGATGCCCGACCTGCGCGTGCGTGAGCTCGTGGTCGTGGCCCCGCTCATCGTCCTGTTGATCTTCCTGGGCGTCTACCCGAAGCCCGTCACGGACATCGTGAACCCGGCGGTGAAGTCGACCATGTCCGACGTACACAAGAAGGACCCCAAGCCCGAGGTGGAGGCGGCCAAGTGAGCGCAGTAGCCGTCCACAGCCTGTGGACAACCGCGGCCGACCCGATCTCCAAGATCGACGCGCCGAAGATCGAATACGGGCAGTTGTCACCCACCCTGATCGTGGTGGGTGCGGCGATCATCGGGGTGCTGGTCGAGGCCTTCGTCCCGCGCAAGTCCCGTTACTACGTTCAGCTGTTCGTCTCCGTCGTGGCCCTGTGCGCCGCCTTCGCGGCGGTCGTCGCGCTGGCCGCCGACGGATACGCCACCACCAAGGCGGGCATCGCGGCCATGGGCGCGATCGCCGTCGACGGACCGGCCCTGTTCCTCCAGGGCACGATCCTGCTGGCGGGCCTGGTCGGCCTGTTCACCTTCGCCGAGCGACGGCTCGACCCCGAGACCCACGGCAACCGGGTCGACTCGTTCGCCGCGCAGGCCGCCTCCGTGCCGGGCAGCGACAGCGAGAAGGCGGCCGTGAAGGCCGGGTTCACCACCACCGAGGTGTTCCCGCTGCTGCTCTTCGCCGTCGCGGGCATGCTGATCTTCCCGGCCGCCAACGACCTGCTGACGCTGTTCGTGGCGCTGGAGGTCTTCTCGCTCCCGCTGTACCTGCTGTGCGCGCTGGCCCGCCGCAAGCGGCTCATGTCGCAGGAGGCCGCGGTCAAGTACTTCCTGCTCGGCGCGTTTGCCTCCGCGTTCACCCTGTTCGGCATCGCTCTGCTGTACGGCTACGCGGGTTCGGTGACGTACGGCACGATCGCGAAGGTCGTCGACGGCACCATCGGCACCGTGGACCCGGCGCTCGCCGACACCATGGGCAACGACGCGCTGCTGCTGATCGGCGCCGCGATGATCGTGATGGGCCTGCTGTTCAAGGTCGGCGCGGTGCCGTTCCACATGTGGACGCCGGACGTCTACCAGGGCGCGCCCACCCCGGTCACCGGATTCATGGCGGCAGCGACCAAGGTGGCCGCCTTCGGCGCCCTGCTGCGCCTGCTCTACGTCGTGCTGCCGGGTCTGCGCTGGGACTGGCGGCCGGTCATGTGGGCCGTCGCGATCGTCACCATGCTCGGCGGTGCGATCGTCGCGATCACCCAGACCGACATCAAGCGGCTGCTGGCGTATTCGTCGATCGCGCACGCCGGGTTCATCCTCGCCGGTGTCATCGCGACCACGCCGGACGGGGTGTCGTCCGTCCTCTTCTACCTGGCGGCCTACTCGTTCGTGACGATCGGCGCTTTCGCGGTGGTCACGCTGGTCCGCGACGCCGGGGGTGAGGCCACGCACCTGTCCAAGTGGGCGGGGCTCGGCCGTCGTTCGCCGCTGGTGGCGGCCGTGTTCGCAGTGTTCCTGCTGGCCTTCGCCGGTATCCCGCTGACCTCCGGCTTCGCCGGGAAGTTCGCCGTGTTCAAGGCGGCGGCGGAGGGCGGCGCCGCGCCGCTCGTCGTGGTCGGTGTGATCTCGTCGGCCATCGCCGCGTTCTTCTACATCCGCGTGATCGTGCTGATGTTCTTCAGCGAGCCGCGCCCGGAGGGACCGACGGTCGCGGTGCCGTCGCCGCTGACGATGACGGCGATCGGGGTCGGTGTGGCGGTCACGCTGGTCCTCGGTGTGGCGCCGCAGTACTTCCTGGACCTGGCGAACCAGGCGGGAGTGTTCGTGCGCTGACCGGCGGTGCCTGCACCGTTCATGCGGCGGGCCCCGGCTCCCTTCGAGGGAGCCGGGGCCCGCCGCGTGCGGTCACAGGTCCAGGTGCAGGTCCGGCGTGCGGTCCGGGTTCAAGACCGATTCCGCATCCGGGTCCGAGTCCGCCGAGCACGTCACGTCGGGGTGTGTGGGGCTGAAGAGACCGCTGGGGTTCGTCTTGTAGATCCAGGCCCGCAGGGTGTAGCTGGAGCCCGAGTCCGGCAGGTCGACCGGACCCTGGAACGTCTGGCCGAACATCGTGGGCAGAGCGACACCCGGGCCGGCCTTCACGACCCACTCCACCGCGGTGAGCCTGCGCCCGTGCGGGCCGTCCTCGTAGAGGAGAGCCGCGGGCTTCTCGGGGTCGGTCTGCCCGACGTTCTCCTGCTTGACGTAGCGGTAGCCCGTGCCCCCACGCACGGCGTCGGGGCGAACCCGTCGGCGACGGCGAAGGGTTCGTAGGCGTACAGGCCGGTGGCCCCGTACGTCGCGGGCAACTCGGTCCAGACGGACGGGTCCGGGTCGGCTGCCTGTGCGGGGACGGCGGTCAGTGAGAAGGCCGCTGCCGCCGCGACGGTGAGCACTGCCTTCAGGGGCCGAGGGGCCATGGTGGTTCTCCTTGAGGCGCTTGAGGGCCGGAGAGGCGCGGTGCTGGGCGCCCCGCCGAGGGGAGGGCGGGCCTCCCGGGCCGCCCCAGCAGCATGTCCCCGACTCGAACGAGTGCGCCATGTGACATAGGCCGTTCGAATGAGCACGGAGCGTAACCGGTCCGCCTGTGGATAACTCCGACGCTGTCGGTCCTGCCCCCTATCGTGGAGGCAGTGGTCGAAGGACGACGTACGGGGGACGGGACTATGGGCGGGATGGGCGGTATCAGCGAGATGCCAGGGATCACCGGGACACCGGGCGCGAGCGACAGCGAGGCACTGGCCACGCTGCACCGGGTCTTCGGTTACGACGCCTTCCGCGGCGAGCAGGAAGAGATCATCGAGCATGTGGTGGCCGGCGGGGACGCCGTCGTCCTCATGCCGACCGGCGGCGGCAAGTCGCTGTGCTACCAGATCCCGTCCCTCGTCAGACCCGGCACGGGCATCGTCGTCTCACCGCTCATCGCTCTGATGCAGGACCAGGTGGACGCGCTCAGGGCGCTCGGTGTGCGCGCCGGGTTCATGAACTCCACGCAGGACTTCGACGAGCGCCGCGTGGTGGAGGCCGAGTTCCTGGCCGGGGAGCTGGACCTGCTCTACCTCGCGCCGGAGCGGCTGCGCCTCGACGCCACACAGGACCTGCTCTCCCGCGGCAAGATCGCCGTCTTCGCCATCGACGAGGCGCACTGCGTCTCCCAGTGGGGCCACGACTTCCGCCCCGACTACCTGACGCTGTCGGTGCTCGGCGAGCGCTGGCCCGACGTCCCGCGGATCGCGCTCACCGCGACGGCCACCCGGGCCACGCACGAGGAGCTCACCCAGCGGCTGAACATGCCGACGGCCCGGCACTTCGTGGCGAGCTTCGACCGGCCCAACATCCAGTACCGGATCATTCCCAAGGCCGACCCCAAGAAGCAGCTTCTCGCGTTCCTGCGGGAGGAACACGCGGGCGACGCGGGCATCGTGTACTGCCTCTCCCGCAAGTCGGTGGACGCCACCGCCGAGTTCCTCTCCCGCAACGGCATCGAGGCGGTCCCGTACCACGCGGGGTTGGACGCGGGCACCCGCGCCGCCCACCAGTCCCGCTTCCTGCGCGAGGACGGCCTGGTCGTGGTGGCGACCATCGCCTTCGGCATGGGCATCGACAAGCCGGACGTCCGCTTCGTGGCCCACCTCGACCTGCCCAAGTCGGTCGAGGGCTACTACCAGGAGACGGGCCGCGCGGGGCGTGACGGACTGGCGTCCACGGCCTGGATGGCCTACGGGCTCAACGACGTCATACAGCAGCGCAAGATGATCCAGTCCAGCGAGGGCGACGAGGCGTTCCGGCGCCGGGCCGCCTCCCACCTGGACTCGATGCTCGCGCTGTGCGAGACCGCGCAGTGCAGGCGCGGGCAGCTGCTGAACTACTTCGGCCAGGAACCGGACCCCGCGGGCTGCGGCAACTGCGACACCTGCCTCACACCGCCCGAGACCTGGGACGGCACCGTCGCGGCCCAGAAGGTGCTGTCGACGATCGTGCGGTTGCAGCGGGAGCGCGGGCAGAAGTTCGGGGCCGTGCAGATCGTCGACATCCTGCTCGGCAAGCGCACCGGCAAGGTCATCCAGTTCGACCACGACCAGCTGTCCGTGTTCGGCATCGGCGAGGAGCTCTCCGAGGGCGAATGGCGCGGTGTCGTACGGCAGTTGCTGGCGCAGGGGCTGCTCGCGGTCGAGGGGGACTACGGCACGCTGGTGCTGACCGAGGCGAGCGGTGCGGTGCTGCGGCGGGAGCGGGAGGTGCCGCTGCGCAAGGAACCGAAGAAGCCGGCGAGCGCCAAGGCCGGCTCCTCGTCCTCCTCCGGGCGGGGCAAGGCCAAGGCCGTGGTGGCGGAGCTGCCCGAGGCGCTGGTGCCGGCGTTCGAGGCACTGCGGGCCTGGCGTGCCGAGCAGGCCCGTGAGCAGGGCGTCCCGGCGTACGTCATCTTCCATGACGCCACGCTCCGGGAGATCGTCACCGTCTGGCCCACGTCGGTGACGCAGCTCGGGAGCGTCGGCGGGGTCGGCGAGAAGAAGCTCGCGACGTACGGCGAGGGTGTGATCGGCGTGCTGGCTTCCCTGGACGGCAGTCCGGCACAGGACGCCGCGCCGGCCGGGACCGGCACGGCGACCGGTACGGCGGACGACCACTGGCCCGAGATGGACGCCGAGCCCGAACCGGAGGACTGGATATAGGGCCCCGGGCGCGGACGGTGCCGGCGTTCCCGGGGCTCCGGGTCGTTGGTGCGGGTGGTTTCTAGGGCCGGTCCTGCAGGCCCTTCGCCGCATACGCCCTGACGTCCGCGTCCGGGTCCGTCGTCGCCGTGGCCAGGGCAGCGCGGGCGTCCTCGGTGGCGGTGTGCCGGGTCAGGGCGAGGACGGCGGCCTTGCGGACGTCGGCGTTCGGGTCGGCGAGGGCCTTGGCGAGGGCGGGCACGGCCACGTCGGGGCCGGCGGCGGACAGCGCCGTCGCGGCACCCGACCGGACCTGCCAGGCGGAGGCCGACAGGGCGGTGACGGCGCGGGCGGCGAGGGGCGCGGGGCAGCCGGTGGTGCCCAGTGCTCCGTAGGCGGCCCCCCGCACCAGGGCGTCGGGGTCCTCGGTGAGACGAGTCAGGGCGTCGAGGACGGCGTCCAGCGGGCGTTCGGCCCACACCGTCGCCAGTGCCTTGGCGATCGTCACGCGTACCTCGCGGGACGGGTCATCCGTGGCCGCGCGGGCGAGCTCCTCTGCGGCGTCCACCGAGACGAGGGCACGGACGGCCTCGATGCGGACGGCGATGTCGGGGTCGGGGAGGGCCCCGGCGAAGAGCGCCGTGTCACCGAGGCGCAGGGCGCGCAGGACGTCCAGGGCGGCGGCGCGGACGACCGGGTCGGACTCGGCCAGGGCGGCGGCGAGACCCTCGCGGAGGGCGGGTTCGGGCGGGAGTGTCTCGACGAGTTCGCGCAGGGACGCGGCCGCGGCGGCGCGGACACCGGGGTCGCGGTCGGCGAGGGCCTCCGCGAGGACCGGTCCGGTGCCCGGTGGCGCGGTCTCCGTCAGGACGCTGACGGCCGTTCGGCGGACGGCGGGGTCGGGATCGGACAAGTAGGTCCGGAGGGCGGCGAGTTCGGGTTCCTGCTCGGCGAGGGCAAGGAGCCCGAGCAGACGGGGTGAGGCCGGGGCCGGGGAGACCGGGGCGTCCGTCACGGTGCCGGTACCGGGACGCTCGCCCGTGTCGCCCGTGTCACCGAGCCGCCCGGCGGCGACCGGGGCCAGTTCGCGTGCCCCCGCCGTCGCCACCTCCTCGGCGTGCACCTCGCCGATGTGCCGGGAGGGGCCGCCCACGGGGGTGAACTCGTCGACCGGGACCAGATAGGGAGCCACGGGCCGGGCCGTGAACTCCATCGCACCGGAGGGGGACTTGTGCAGGTCGAGGTGGTGGAACCAGGAGGTGTCGTCGCGATGGGGGTGGTCGAGACGGTCGTGGTAGAGGCCCCAGCGGGACTCCGTGCGGGCCAGGGAGGCGCGCGCGGCCATCTCGGCGCAGTCGCGGATGAAGGAGACCTCGGCGCAGCGCATCAGCTCGTGCGGGGTGCGGGCGCCCATCGCGGCGATGTCGTCCCGCATCCGCTCGAAGGACTCCAGGGCCAGGGAGAGACGGGCGCCGGACTTCGGCGGGGCCACGTAGTCGTTCACGAAGCGGCGCAGCTTGTACTCGACCTGGGGCTGCGGAGGGCCGTCCGGGTTGCGCAGCGGGCGGTAGATCAGTTCGTGCGCCTCGCGCAGCTGGTCGAGCGGCAACTCCCCTTCGTAGGGCGCGTACTGGGAGGCGTCCGCGCCCGCGAGGTCGCCGAAGACGAACGCGCCGATCATGTAGTTGTGCGGGACGCAGGCCAGGTCGCCGGCGGCGTAGAGACGGGGGACGGTCGTACGGGCGTGGTCGTCGACGCGGACGCCGGAGGCCGAGTGGCCGCCGCACAGGCCGATCTCGGAGATGTGCATCTCGATGTCGTGGGTGCGGTAGTCATGACCGCGGCCCTCGTGGAAGGTCCCCCGGGTGGGCCGCTCCGTGGAGTGCAGGATCGACTCCAGGGACGAGATCGACTCCTCGGGGAGGTGACTCAGCTTCAGGTACACCGGGCCCCGGTCGGAGGCGACCTCCGCCGCGAACTCGGCCATCATCTGGCCGGACCAGTAGTCGGAGTCGACGAAGCGCTCGCCGTGCCGGTTGACCTGGTAGCCGCCGAAGGGGTTGGCGACGTACGCGCAGGCGGGGCCGTTGTAGTCCTTGATCAGCGGGTTGATCTGGAAGCACTCGATGCCGGTGAGCTCGGCGCCCGCGTGGTAGGCCATGGCGTAGCCGTCGCCCGCGTTGGTGGGGTTCTCGTAGGTGCCGTAGAGGTACCCGGAGGCGGGCAGGCCCAGGCGGCCGCAGGCGCCCGTCGCCAGGATGACTGCGCCTGCGCGGACCGTGACGAAGCCACCCGTCCGGGTGTTGAAGCCGACCGCCCCCACGGCCCGTCCGTCGTCCGGAGACGTCAGCACCCGCACCGGCATCACCCGGTTCTCGATGCGGATCTTCTCCCGCATCTCGCGCCGCCGCAGCTGCCGGTACAGCACCTTCTTGACGTCCTTGCCCTCCGGCATCGGCAGGACGTACGAGCCGGAGCGGTGGACCTGGCGGACCGCGTAGTCGCCGTGCTCGTCCTTCTCGAACTTCACGCCGTACGACTCCAGGCGCTGCACCATGCCGTAGCCGCGGGTGGCGGTCTGGCGGACGGTGAACTGGTCGACGATGCCGTCGTTGGCGCGGGTGATCTCGGCGACGTAGTCGTCGGGTTCGGCGCGGCCGGGGATGACCGCGTTGTTGACGCCGTCCATGCCCATGGCGAGGGCGCCGGAGTGGCGGACGTGGGCCTTCTCCAGCAACAGCACGTCCGCGCCGTGCTCGGCGGCGGTCAGGGCGGCCATGGTGCCGGCGGTGCCGCCGCCGATGACGAGGACGTCGCAGGAGATCTCCTCCGCCTCGCCGAGGGCGGGAATCTGAAGGGGGGTGTCCACCAGGGTGCCTTTCACGTTCCGGGTCAGGTTCCGAGCGAGGAGAGGACGTCGCGGCGCAGCGCCACGCGCGCGGGATCGTCGTGCGCCGTACGGTCGCGCGGGCGCGGCACCTCGCGTACGGCGGTCAGGCGGCCGCCCCCGAGGAGCGCCACGCGGTCGCCGAGGAACAGGGCCTCGTCCACGTCGTGGGTGACGAAGACGACGGTCGCGCCCGTGCCCTGGAGCACCTCCACCAGCAGGTCCTGCATGCCGGCGCGGGTCTGGGCGTCGAGGGCGCCGAAGGGTTCGTCCATGAGGACGGCGCGGGGTGCTCCCGCGAGGGCGCGGGCCAGTTGGGCGCGCTGGCGCTGCCCGCCGGAGACGCGGTGCGGCAGGTGCCGGGCGTGGTCGGCGAGCCCGACCCGGGCCAGCCAGGACTCGGCCTGTGCGCGTCGCTCGGTGCGCGACAGGCCCTTGATGGCCAGCGGGAGTTCGACGTTGGCGCGCAGGGTGCGCCAGGGCAGGAGGGCGTCCTCCTGGAAGACCAGGGCGCGTTCGGCACCGGGTCCGGTGAGGGGCCGGCCGTCCTGGGCGACCTCGCCCGAGAGCAGGGGGAGGAGGCCGGAGAGCGTGCGCAGCAGCGTGGACTTGCCACAGCCCGAGGAGCCGACGACGGTGAGGATCTCCCCGGGCGCGATGTCCAGGTCGACGCCGGTGACCACGGGGGCGTCGGGACGGCCGAGGGTGGCGCCGCGCAGGGCGAGGCGGGTGCCGCGCGGGGCGGGCGGTGCCTGGGCCGCCGTATCGACGACGGTGTCAGACGAGGTGCTCATCGCGTGTCTCCTCGGCCTCGGATACGGGTCCCTCACGAAGGGGTGCGGGGGCGACGCGTGGTGTCCTGGGCCGGGGCCCGGTGACGTACGACGTCTTCGGCAGCCACCGCGTCAGGCGGCGGCCGAGAAGCTCCACGGCCGTGGAGGTGAGCCAGCCGAGGACGCCGATGGTGACCATGCCGACGAAGACGCCCGCGTAGTTGACGACCGTGTAGTCCTGCCAGGTGCGGTAGCCCACGCCGTACTGGCCGGAGATCATCTCGGCGGAGATCACACAGATCCACGAGACACCGATACCGACGGACAGTCCGCCGAAGATGCCGGGCAGGGCGCCCGGCAGGACGACCGAGGCGAGGATCCGCCACCGGCCGCCGCCCATGGTCAGCACCGCCTCCTCCCACACGGGGGTCAGCGCGCGGACCGCGTGCCGGGTGGAGACCAGGACGGGGAAGAAGGCGGCGGTGAAGGTGATGAAGACGATGCCCTGCTCGTTGGAGGGGAACAGCAGGATCGCGACGGGGACCAGGGCGATCGCCGGGATCGGGCGGACGACCTCCAGGACCGGGCCGAGCAGGTCCTCGGCGAGGCGGGAGCGCGCGACGAGCACGCCCGTCGCCACGCCGAGCACCGCGGCGAGCAGGAAGCCGGTGAGGATGCGGGTGAGGCTGTCGGTGAGATCGGTCCAGTAGTCGGGGCCGGACAGCCGGTCGGCGAAGGCGCGGGCCACGTCGGCGACCGTGGGGAACTGCGAGAAGCGCAGCCACAGGTCGATGTTCAGGCTGGTCAGCAGCTGCCAGAGGCCGAGAGCGACCGCCAGCGAGGCCGCTCTCAGCGCATACCGGGTCACGACGCCCGCTCCAGCGCGTCGGCGTACGTGACGACCCGGGCACCCCCGTGCGCAAGGACGTACGCCCGCGCGGTCTCCGGCGCGACGAAGGGCAGGAGCTGGTCGCCGTCGGCCACCCAGACCGCCTTGTCGGCGAACCAGAGGGTGCCGGTGGTGGCGTCGGGGACGTAGGCGGCGCGGATGCCGGCCTTGTGCGCGGAGACGTACTTCAGCAGCTCGGCAGGTGTCGTGAAGCTCTGGGTCTCGGAGGCGCCCTTGGGCCAGACTTCGCTCGCGGCGGCGGCCGGCGCGGTGGCGAGGCGCTTCGCGTACCCGGCCCCGAGGGCCTTCTTGACGTACTGGTCGTCGACGAAGAAGTCCACGTCGATGTCGCCGGTCAGCTTGGCCGCCTTCAGCACCGAGACGTCCTGCTTCAGCGCGGAGATCAGCTGGGGCTTGACCGCCGGGTCGAAGGTGGCGATGCCGTGATCGCCGTTGTACAGGTAGACGACCTCGGCGGGCAGGCCGGTGGCCTTCGCGACCGACTCGGCGGCGGCCACCGGGTGGTCGTCGAGGTAGTCGGTGGCCTGGGCCTGCGCCTTGAGGAACGCCTCCAGTACCGCCGGGCGCTTGTCGGCGAAGTCCTCGCGGGCGGTGACGCCGTGGAAGGTGGGCAGGTCCAGCTCGGCACCGTCGTACAGGGCCTTCGCCTTGCCCTGGTAGGTGAGCAGGCCGGGCCAGGCGACGAACTGGGAGAGCGCGTCGGTACTGCCCGCCGACAGGGCCGAAGCGCCGACCGCGGGCTGCTGGTTGAGCTTCTCGACGCCCTTGTCGGGGTCGATGCCGGCCCGCTGGAGGGCGCGTACGAGGGTGCCGTCGGCGGCGGAGCCGACGCTGGTGGAGACCTTCTTGCCGCGCAGGTCCTTGAGCGAGGCGAGTTTCGAGTCGGGGGAGGTGACGATGGTGTTGAGGCCGCCGTGGAGGTTGTAGCCGGTGACCGAGACCAGGTGGGTGGGCTTGCCGAGCTGCTTGCCGCGGGCCGCGTTGATGAGGAGCGGGAAGTCGCCCATCGAACCGATGTCGATCTTCCCGGCGGTCATCTGGGCGGTGATGGGGGCGCCCGTGGCGTAGTCCTGCCAGTCGACCTTGTAGGTGTGGCCGTCGTGCAGCGAGTTGAGCTCCTTCTCGAAGTAGCCGAGGGAGCGCAGCAGGGTACCGGCGGTGACCGTGTTGATGGTCTTGGACTGGTAGCCGACGGTGACGGTGACCGTGGCGCCGTCGCCCGCCTGGGCGCTGCCGCAGGCCGTCAGCGGCGCCAGCAACAGCAGGGCGGCGACAACTGGTTTGGTTTTCACGGGAGTTCGGGACCTCTCACCGGAGCAGATAGGGCATGTTGACCGTGACGGCTCCGGTGGGACAGCGGGCCGCGCACGGGCCGCAGTACCAGCACTCGTCGACGTGCATGTAGGCCTTGCCGCTGCTGTTGTCGATGGCCAGCGAGTCCAGCGGGCACATGTCCACGCAGAGCGTGCAGCCGTCGATGCACTTCGACTCGTCGATGGTCACGGGCACGTCGGCCCGCTGGGGCGCCAAGGGCATGGCTGTCTCCAGGAAACGGCTCGGAAAGAGGTCAGAGGGAGCGGTGCAGCAGGCCGCTCATGGTGATGCGGTCGCCGCGGAAGCGGATGAACTCCAGGTCGACCGGGCGGCCGTCGGCGAGGTGCGTGAGGCGTTCCAGCATCAGGACGGCCGCGCCGCGCGGGGCTTCCAGTACGGCGGCGGAGTGCGCGTCCGCGTTCACCGCCTCCAGGGTGATCTCGGCATGGCCGAGGCCCTGGCCGGTGATCGCCTCCAGGAGGCGGAAGACGTCGGTGTTCTCCAGGTCGGCGCCGAGCAGGGCGGTGCCGAGGTCGAGCGGGATGTAGGTGAGGTCGAGGGAGAGGGGAAGGCCGTTCAGGCGGCGCAGGCGCTCTATGTAGAGGACGTCGGTGCCGGGGTCGACCTGGAGGCGCTGGGCCACCGGGTGGGGGGCGG
The DNA here is from genome assembly GCF_040606035.1 of Streptomyces sp. NPDC005483. NCBI lineage: Bacteria > Bacillati > Actinomycetota > Actinomycetes > Kitasatosporales > Streptomycetaceae > Streptomyces > Streptomyces sp. NPDC005483. Next base: position 80,017 of record NZ_JBEXEA010000017.1, on the reverse strand, counting down.
GGGCGGGGCCCATGGTGCGGACCTCGTTGGTGACCGTGCCGTGTTCGCGCAGGGTTTCCGCGAGACCCATCAGACGGTCCAGGCCGTGGGGGTACTTCTGGCCGACGACCACGGTGCCGACGCCGGGGAGGCGTTCGACCAGGCCTTCCGCGCGGAGCAGGTCCAGGGCTTGGCGGACCGTGTTGCGGGAGGCGCGGTAGTCGACGGCGAGGGTCGTCTCGTGAGGGAGGGTGCCGCTCTCGAAGCCACCGGTGAGGACCTGGTGGCGCAGGAGATCGGCGAGCTGCCGAGCCTGATCCGCACGCAGCCGGCGTCGGGCCCGGGCGGCGACGGTGGTCGCGCCCTGCCCGGCGTGGTCCGGGATGCGGTCGGTGGGTGGCATGGCTGGAACCATACCGAGCAGGTAGGAAAACCTGTGTTGCCGAATTGTTGCGCCACCTGATGCCGCGCCAGATCAGCCCATGACCTGCGGTTTCTGTAGCTGTGGGGTGAGATGTGCCACCTGACGGGACAAGCATGGGCCGGTGTACCCACTCAGGGGCGCGGGGAACTGCGCGACGAGCCCCCACCGGCCCGCAGCCGATACATGACCCCTTACGCCAGCGCCGACAACCCCGGCCCAAAAACGATCAACAGCGGCAGCAACGGCACCAGCGCAGCCGTCGCAGACGTCAGCGCCCGCTGCCTGCGCAACAACCTCGGCGGCGGCTCCAACAACCGATCCACCCGCTCACCCAGCAACCGATGACTGGACGCACACGACAACACACCCCGGTGCTGGTTCAGCTCGATCAGCGCCAGCGCGGTCGTCAGATGCCCGCACCGCCGCGACGCCGTGTCGTCCGCCGCCAGCTCCACCAGCCGGTGCGTCTGGTCGCAGAAGTGGGCGAACAGTGGCACCCGGGGAAACCCCGTGGCCAGCGCGGTCGACAGGTGGAGCAGCCAGTCGTGGCGGGCCCGCGCGTGCCCGCGCTCGTGGGTGAGGACGGCGTCCAGCTGGTGGTCGGTCAGCCGGTGCAGCGCACCGGTCGTCACGATCAGCTGCGACGGGTTCCCCGGCATCCACCACGCGTCCGGGTACTCGTCCTCCAGCACCAGCAGCGGACCGCGGGTCGCCGTCCCCAGCCCGGCCGGCAGGTCGGGCGCGCGCTCCCGCAGATGCTCACGGGCGACGCCGCGGCGCCGCCGGGCCTCGACCAGTTCACGGGCCAGCATCGCCGTGGTCCACGCGGCCCCGGCCGCCAGCAGGAGGGTCGAGGCGACCGCCCAGACCGGTGCGGCCGACAGGTCGTACGCCGCGGTCACGGCCGGCGGCGCCGGGGCGAACACATGGTCGCGGACCGTGTGGAAGACCGCCGCCGCCCCGAGGACCAGCGCCGTCAGGCAGCACAACAGGACGGTCGCGACCAGGCACTGCCACACCCACAGCCCGACCACCGGTTCCCGTTCGGGCCACGCGGCCCGGGTGAGCGCGCGCGGTACCGGCACGGCGGCCGCTGCGGCGACGGTGCTCAGCAGGAGCAGGCAGAGAGTCATGCCACGGGCTCCGGATCCTGATCGGAGACAGGGGAGGTGGGGCTGTGTGGTGAGGCGCTGCGGGGCGGCCGGTACGTCGTCCCACGTATGCCGTCCGCCGCCAGTATGCCGTGAGCGGACGTCCCGCGGCAGGACTCGGACAGCCCCGGATGCCTCACACGTCCCCGGAGACCACCCGTCCCGCGACCTCCCCCAGGCCCACCCGGGCCCCGTCCGGACCGGGAGCCCACGCCGACAGCGTCACCACGTCCCCGTCCTCCAGGAACGTCCGCTTGCCGTCCGGGAGTTCCAGCGCGTCCCGGCCGTTCCAGGTCAGCTCGAGGAGCGACCCCCGCTCGCCCGCGGAGGGCCCGCTCACCGTCCCCGAGCCGTACAGGTCACCCGTCCTGAGCGAGGCCCCGTTCACCGTCATGTGCGCCAACTGCTGGGCCGCCGTCCAGTACATGGTGGAGAAGGGCGGCTCCGACACCACGTGGCCGTTGATCGCGACGGAGATCCGCAGGTCGTAACCTCCCGGCTCCACGTCGGAAGCGGTGTCGTCCAGATACGGCAGCAGGTCGTGGGTCCGCGACGGCGGGGCCACCCGCGCCTCCTCCAGCGCGTCCAGCGGGGTGATCCACGCCGACACCGACGTCGCGAAGGACTTGCCGAGGAACGGGCCGAGGGGGACGTACTCCCAGGCCTGGATGTCCCGCGCGGACCAGTCGTTGAGCAGGCACAGTCCGAAGACGTGCTCCCGGAAGTCGCCGAGCCCGACCGGACGGCCGAGCTCGGACGGCACCCCGACGACGAAGCCGACCTCCGCCTCGATGTCGAGCCGCACGGAAGGGCCGAAGACGGGAGCCGCGTCGGCGGGAGCCTTCCGCTGTCCTGAAGGCCGTACGACATCCGTCCCCGACACCACCACCGTGCCCGCGCGGCCGTGGTAACCGATCGGCAGGTGCTTCCAGTTGGGGGTCAGGGAGTCCGCGGCGTCGGGGCGGAAGATCTGGCCGACGTTTCGCGCGTGGTTCTCGGAGGCGTAGAAGTCGACGTAGTCCGCGACCTCGAAGGGGAGATGGAGGGCGACCGAGGACAGCGGGTGGAAGAAGCCCGCGATCTCCTCCTGGTGTGCCGGCACCGTCACCCACGCGGTCAGCGCGCGCCGCACGTCCGACCAGGCCGTGCGGCCGGCGGCCAGCAGGGGCCCCAACGACGGCTGCGCGAGCAGGGAGACGTACGGGGAGCCGAGGGCGGCCGCCGCCGCGCCCGCGTCCAGGACGTGGTCGCCGAGCCGGACGCCGACGGTCCGGTGGGACGAGCCCGAGGGCGAGAAGACGCCGTACGGAAGGTTGTGCGGGCCGAAGGGGTCGCCCTCGGGCACGTCGAAGGGGACATCGAAGGGGGGCATGGGGTGCTGCCTCACTCTCGCGCATGCCGGACGGACCAGGTGGTCGCGGCACACGGTGCGGTCCGGGTGGTCGCGCCACACGTTACGGCCGAGGCGCCGGTCACGGGAGTGGCTGAAGGGCTGGCAATGTGGCTAAAGAGTTAGCAATGTCCTGTTAAGGGATAGTCGGAGGCTTCCATTCCGGCTTAGCGTCCTTTGCGAGCACGGACGGGATGGGTGGGATCGCGTCCGTGGGGGGACGCGTGGGGGGACCGTGGCCAAAAGTGCGAGCAGCATGCCGTTCCAGGCCGACCGCGAGGTACCGGCTCTGATCGTCAAGTTCGGCGACTACCCGCTGCACCACGGCGGAGTCGGCGCGATCCGCAGTCTGGGCCGCCTCGGCGTGCCCATGTACGCCATCACGGAGGACCGTTACACGCCCGCGGCCGCCTCCCGGTACCTCACCCGCGCGTTCGTCTGGCCGACGACCGGCACCGAGGAGCCGGGCCGACTGGTCGAGGGGCTGATCCGGATCGGGCGCCGCATCGGCCGCCCCGCCGTCCTCGTGCCGACCGACGAGGAGGCGGCGGTCCTGATCGCCGAGCACCAGAGCGACCTCTTCGGCCGGTTCCTCTTCCCGCGCGTGGAGCCCGGCCTCACACGCCGGCTGGCCAGCAAACAGGGCCTGCACGAACTGTGCGTGGAACACGGGATCGCGAGCCCGGAGGCCGCCTTCCCGCAGTCGTACGACGACATCGTGGCCTTCGCCGAGAAGGCCCGCTTCCCGGTGGTGGCCAAGAACCGCGAGGCGTTCGTACGGCGCCGGCGGCCCGCGGTGGGCGGTACCACGCGCATCGCCACCCGTGAGGGGCTGCTCGCCCTCGCCCGTGACTGGGGCGAGCGGCCCGGGGTGATCCTCCAGGAGTACCTGCCACGAGAGGAGGCCGAGGACTGGATCGTGCACGCCTACTTCGACGCCAACTCCACCCCGCTGGCCCTGTTCACCGGCGTCAAGGTGCGCTCCTGGCCGCCGCACGCGGGCATGACGGCCAACGCGTACGTCGTCGACAACCCGGAACTCGCGGACCTCGCCGCACGTTTCGTCAAACAGATCGGCTACACCGGCGTCATCGACCTCGACCTGCGCTTCGACCGGCGCGATGGCCAGTACAAACTGCTCGACTTCAACCCCCGCATGGGCGCCCAGTTCCGGCTCTTCGAGAGCGAGTCGGGGGTGGACGTCGTCCGCGCCATGCACCTGGACCTCACCGGGCGGGCCGTTCCGGAGGGGGAACAGCGGGCCGGCCACCGCTATGTCGTGGAGAACATCGACCTGCCCGCCCTGCTCGCCTACCGCCGCAGCGGCTATACGACCCCGCACGCGCCGGCCCGGCCCAGCGGGACCGAACTGGCCTGGTTCGCGGGTGACGACCCGCTGCCGTTCCTCACCATGCTCGGGCGTTTCGTGCGGCCCGGCGCGAAACATCTCTATCAGCTGTGGCGGACCAACCGCCGTGGCAGGACGACCAGTTGAACAGCGCAACCACGAACAGCGGCACCACCACGAAGTGACGACGTGACGTCCTGGGGAGGGACTTCGTGATCCAACCGGTAGCAGTCATCGGCGCCGGGCCCTTCGGCCTGTCGACCGCGGCCCATCTACGGGCGCGCGGCATCCCCGTACGCGTCTTCGGCGACCCCATGGTCAGCTGGCGCGACCATATGCCCGCGGGCATGCTCCTCAAATCGACCCCGGCCGCCTCCAACCTCGACGCGCCCCAGCGCGGCCACACCCTCGTCGACTACTGCGACGCCGCGGGCATCCCCCGCCTGGTGACGGACGAGGACATCGTCCCCGTCGAGACCTTCATCGCCTACGGCCAGTGGTTCCAGCAGAAGCTGGTGCCCGAGCTGGAACAGGTGCGGGTCGTGTCCGTGGACCGCAGCGAACGGGGCGGATTCCAGCTCAAGCTCGACTCGGGGGAGTCGTTCACCGCACGGGCGGTCGTCGTCGCCACCGGTCTGTCGGGGCTCTCCCACCTGCCCCGGGGACTGGCCGTCGCCGCACCCGACGGCCCCGCACCCACCGGCCCCGTCTCCCACAGCTCCCAGCACCACGACCTCACCCGCTACTCCGGAAAGGAGCTGATCGTCGTCGGCGCCGGCCAGTCCGCGCTGGAGACGGCCGCCCTCGCGGCGGAGGCGGGCGCCCAGGTCAGGGTGGTCGCCCGCGGACGCGGCAGCGTGAACTTCGGCGCACCGCCGTGGCAGCAGCCGAGGCTGCGCCCCGAGTCGCCCTTCGGCCGCGCCTGGTCGCTGTGGGCGCTGACCTACTACCCGCACCCCTATCGCCGGCTCCCGCCCGGCGTCCGCCACTACCTGGTCCGACGGGTCCTCGGCCCCCTGGGCGCGTGGTGGCTGCGCGACCGCTTCGAGGGCAAGGTCCAGGTCACCGAGGTGGACCGGATCCTCAAGGCGGACACGGCCGACGGCCACCCGGCCCTGGACGTCCTCACCCACACCGGCACGACGGACCGCCTCGGCGCCGACCACGTCATCGCGGCCACCGGCTACCGCGTCGACCTCGCCGCGATGGACTTCCTCGGGCACGAACTGCGCACCACGCTCGCGGTCAGCCGGGGTACGCCCAGGCTCGGTGCCGGATACGTCTCCTCCGTGCCGGGTCTGTACTTCACGGGCCTGCCGGCGGCGGCGTCCTACGGTCCGGTGATGCGGTTCGTGTGCGGCACGGAGTTCGCCTCACCGAGGCTCGCCCGGCACCTGGCGGCGGCCCACGGCTGATCTCACGAGGTGCAGACGTCCTTCAACCTGGCGGCCGCCGCGTCGATCTTGCCGGAGTCGGGGTCGGTGTCCCCGTTGAGGATGGATTCGTTGTAGTCCTCGATCGCCTTGTCGAGGTCCTTGACGGCCTGGTCGACCTCGCTGTCGCCCGAGTCGTCCTGGACCTTGTTGATCCTGTCGACGTTCTTGTCGATCGTGGCGATGGAGTCGGCGGTCTTCGAAGGGTCGTTCACCGCGTCCCAGCCGGCCTCGTGGATGGCCTTGACGCTGTCCGCGATGGTGTCGGCGTTGGACACGCAGTCCAGGGAGCCGTCGACGCCCTTCGGGTCGCACCCGGTGGCGAGGACGGCGGTGAGGGCGACCGCGGTCAGGGCGGTGACGAGGGTGAGGCTACTGCGAGGGCGCATGACTGTGGCCAACCGTTTCTCGGGGCGGGATTCGACGCCCTCCACGATTCCGCCCCCCGACCGCGCCCACGAGGGAGCTGCGCGGCGTGTGCGGGGTGTAGCCCGGTACACCCCCGGGGTGCTGGCGTGCGGGTGCCGAGGCAGCGGGGTGGTCCGGTACGCCGCGGGGGTGTTCGCGGGCGGGTGCGAAGGCCCGGGCGCGCCGGCGTTACGGCCGCCGACTCCCTGGCGCCGCGCGACGTGTGGCCCGGTACACCCGCGTGCCGGCGTTACGCACGCCAAGCCCCCGGCGTCCCGCGACGGGTGGCCCGGTACGCCCCGGGGTTTTCGCGGGCAGGTGCGGCGGCCCGGGCGTCGAGTGGCGGGTAGCCCGCTCACCCCTCGGCGATCCGCGCCGACGACCGCCAAGCCCCGGCATCCCTCGAAGCGACGGGTAGCCCGCTCACCCCTCGGCGATCCGCGCCGACGACCGCCAAGCCCCAGCATCCCCCGACAGGAAGCCCGGCACACACGCCCCCCCGCGACCCCCGCCTACGCCCGGTAGCCCCCCAGCAGCCGCAACCCCGGCAGCGCCCTGTCCTGGAAGTCGAACAGCGCCAGGTTCTCCCACGCGTTGCCCGAGGACGGGTCCGTCGGGTCCCAGCCGTTGCCCGCGCGGTAGGTCCACAGGCCCTCCCAGTAGCAGTAGCCGAGGCCCTGCCCGTCCGGGACGCCGGCGGCGAGGTCGGCCACCGTGCGCAGCCAGGCGGCCTGCCCCTCGGGGGTGGCGGGGTAGCCGTCGGTCAGCTGAGAGGGGCTGTTCATGATGTCGTTGACGTCGTCCTCGCTCTCCAGCGTGAACGGGTACGCCGTCTCGGCGATCACACAGGGCTTGCCGTAACGCGCGGTGATGTCCGCCATGTTGGCGGCCGCGTCCGCGATCGGGCCGTGCCAGAAGGGGTAGTAGGAGAGCCCGATGATGTCGAAGTCGACGCCGTACGACACCACGTTGTCGAACCACCAGCGGTACAGCCCGTTGTCGCCGCCGTTCGCCAGGTGCAGGATCGTGCGGACGCGCGGGGTGGTGTCGCGGGCGGCGCTCAGACCGGCCTTGAGGAAGGCGGTCATGTTGTCGAAGTGCTCCCAGTTGCCCTCGGGCCAGATCAGGCCGCCGTTCAACTCGTTGCCGATCTGCACCAGTTGAGCCGGGGTGCCTTGCCGCTTCAGCGCTCCGAGGACATCGGCCGTGTGGTCGTACACCGCCCTGGCCAGGCCCGCCACGTCCAGGCCCGCCCAGGCGGCCGGCTTGGTCTGGTGCGCCGGGTCGGCCCAGCTGTCCGAGTAGTGGAAGTCGATCCAGATGCCCACCCCGGCCCGCTTGAGGCGGCGGGCCAGCGGCAGGATGTGCGCCTTGGTGTTGTAGCCGTCGGCCGGGTTCACCCACACCTTGAGGCGGGCGTGCGTGACGCCGGCCCGGGCGATCAGGCGGACCGGGTCCGCGCGGTGGCCGTCGGCCGTGCGGTACACCGCGCCGTGGTCCTCGTTCTTCGGCAGCGAGGAGATGTCCACGCCCCGGATGTCAAGACACCTGCGCCGGGCGGTGGCCGACGCGGCGGTGGCCGGTGCGGCCACGGCCGGTGCCGCCCCCAGTACGGGAACGGCCAGCGCCGCGGCTCCGGCAGCGGTGAGAACACTGCGTCTGCGCATCTCAAGGGGTCCTTTCGCGGACGGTCACGGAGATACCGGCTCTGCGGTGACTTCGGCGGCCCGGGGGAGGGCCGGGGGAAGGTCGAGGAGTGGGGTGAGGGGAGTCGGCGAAACGCCGGACGACCCAGAAAACCCTCATTTTCTGTGATCGTGCACAGTTCCCCTCACCCCTGTCATCGGCGAGCAACAAGTAGGTAACCCCAAGTTCCCGCCATTGACAAGGGGCCGAAACAATTCTCTACTGTGCACGATCACAGAGCCGCGCGGCCCTCGCGCACAGCCTCTCGGTCACGTCCGCAGAACCTCCCCCCACGGCGGTTGCCGCGAACGCGGGACGTCTCGAGACCGGCTGGTTCCAAGTCAGGGGAGATGAAGATGTCGACCAACCGCCGCCAGATCAGCAGGCGCAGCATCCTTGCCGGGGCCGCAGCCCTCGGCCTCACCAGCACCCTCGCCGCCTGCGGCGGTTCCGACGACAAGGACTCCGGCGAGAGCAGCGGGCCGGTCAAGCTGACGTACTGGTCGTGGGCTCCGAACATGGAGAAGGTCGCCGCGATCTGGAACAAGAAGAACCCGGACATCACGGTGACCGTGTCCAAGCAGGCCAGCGGCGGTGAGATCGTCTCCAAGCTGATCACCGCGAAGAAGGCCGGCAACGCCCCCGACCTCATCCAGGTCGAGTACCAGTCCCTGCCGACCCTGGTCTCCAACGACGTGCTGGCCGACATCACCAAGTACGCGGGCGACACCAAGTCCCAGTTCGCCGAGGGCCTTTGGGGCATGGTCACGCTCGGCACGGACGCGCTCTACGCGATCCCGCAGGACGCCGGGCCGCTGATGTTCTACTACCGCGAGGACCTCTTCAAGAAGCACGGCCTGACCGTCCCGAAGACCTGGACGGAGTTCGCCGAGACCGCCCGCGCCGCCAAGAAGGCCGTCCCGGACGCCTACTTGACCACGTTCTCCTCCAACGACCCCGGTCTGTTCGCGGGCCTCGCCCAGCAGGCCGGCGGCAAGTGGTGGACCGTCGACTCGGCCGGCAAGTGGACCGTCGGCATCGACGACGCGGCCACCAAGAAGGTCGCCGAGTTCTGGGGCGGCCTGGTGCAGGAGGGCGTCGTCGACAACCAGCCGATGTACACCCCGGCCTGGAACAACGCGCTGAACAAGGGCACCCACCTCGCCTGGGTCTCCGCCGTCTGGGCGCCTGGTGTGCTGGTCTCCTCCGCCCCCGACACCAAGGGCAAGTGGCGCATGGCCCCGCTGCCGCAGTGGAGGTCCGGCGAGAACGTCACCGGCAGCTGGGGCGGTTCCTCCACCGGTGTCTCCACGGACTCCAAGCACGCCGAGGCCGCCGCCAAGTTCGCCACCTGGCTGAACACCGACCCGGAGGCGCTGGCCGCCCTGGTCAAGGAGGTCGCGATCTACCCGGCCGCCACGAAGGGCCAGTCCGGGGACGTCCTGACCACGCCCGAGTTCTTCTCGAACCAGGCGGACTTCTACACCACGGCCGGCCAGATCGCCGCCACCACGGCCGCCGCGGCCTGGGGCCCCAACGTCAACACGGCCTACACCACCTTCCAGGACGCGTTCGGCAAGGCCAGCAAGGCGAAGAAGGAGTCCCAGTTCGACTCCGCCCTCGCCACCGTGCAGTCGAAGACCTTCGCCGACATGAAGAAGCAGGGCTTCGAGGTGACCGAGGCATGACCAGCGCTCCGCTCAAGGGCGCCGACCTCACCGAGGTCGGGCCCTTGGCGGACGGCACCGGCACCGCCCAGTCCGTCCGCCCCAGCCGCCCCCGCCGCCGTGGCCGCAGCGCACCGTACTGGTTCCTGGTGCCCACCCTCACCCTCTTCGCCGCCTTCACCGTCGTGCCCATCGGGTACGCGATCTGGCTGAGCCTGCACAAGGTCCAGGTCAAGGGCATCGGCCTCGGCAAGGGCGCCCGGCAGCAGGTCTGGAACGGCATCGGCAACTACACCGACGTCCTGAACGACTCCGAGTTCGGCCACAGCGTCCTGCGCGCCTTCGGCTACGGCCTCATCGTCATCCCGACCATGCTGGGCCTCGCGCTGCTGTTCGCGCTGATGCTGGACACCCCGAAGGCGCGCAGCGCGCCCTTCGCCCGGCTGATGATCTTCCTGCCGTACGCGGTTCCCGGCATCATCGCCGCCCTCATGTGGGGCTTCCTGTACCTGCCGGACGTCAGCCCCTTCTACTACCTGCTCGACAAGTTCGGCCTCCCGCAGCCCGACCTGTTCGACGGCGGCAACCTCTACCTCTCCTTCGCGAACATCGCGGTCTGGGGCGGCACCGGCTTCAACATGATCGTCATCTACACCGCGCTCAGGGCAATCCCGCAGGACATCTACGAGGCGGCCAGGATCGACGGCGCGAGCGACCTGAAGATCGCTTTGAGGATCAAGATCCCGATCGTGATGCCCTCGCTGGTGCTCACCTTCTTCTTCTCGGTGATCGCCACCCTCCAGGTCTTCACCGAGCCGATGGCCCTCAAGCCGCTCACCAACGGCCTGCCCAGCTCCTGGAGCCCCCTGATGGCCATCTACGACAAGGCCTTCCTCCAGTCCGACATCTACGGCGCCTCCGCGACCGCGGTCGTCCTGGCCCTGGCCACGTTCGTCCTCTCCTTCACCCTGCTGCGCATCTCCGACCGCTACACCCGGGAGGACCGGGCATGACCCCCCTCACCCTCACCGCCGACGCCTCCCGTGGCGGCCGTCGCACCGCCTGGGTGCCGACGATCGTGCTGATCCTCGGCGCGCTGTACTGCCTGATCCCCATCGCCTGGGTGGTCATCGCGGCGACCAAGGACCGCTCGGAGCTCTTCTCCACCTTCACCTTCGCCCCCGGCACCGGCTTCTTCCAGAACCTGAGCGATCTCACGGACTACCGGGACGGCATCTTCTGGAGGTGGATGGCCAACTCGGCCTTCTACGCCGGTTTCGGCGCCCTGCTCTCCGCCGCGGTCTCCGCCGCAGGCGGCTACGCGCTCGGCCGCTACAGCTTCCGCGGCCGTGAGGCCGTCTTCAAGATGATCCTGGCCGGCGTCCTGGTGCCGTCCATCGTGCTCGCCGTACCGCAGTACCTGCTGCTGTCCAAGCTCGGCATGGCCGACTCGTACTGGTCGATGCTGCTGCCGTCGATCCTGTCGCCCTACGGCGTCTACCTGGTCCGCATCTACGCGGCCGCGTCGGTGCCCGCCGAGCTCATGGAGGCGGCCCGGATGGACGGCGCGAGCGAGTGGAGGATCTTCTCGCGGATCGCCGTACCGATGATGATGCCGGGGCTGATCACGGTGTTCCTCTTCCAGTTCGTCGGCATCTGGAACAACTTCCTGCTGCCGTACGTGATGCTCGCCGACGACGAGAAGTTCCCGATCACCCTCGGCCTGTACACCCTGCTCGCCCAGGGCGCCTCGCAGCCCGCGCTCTACACCCTGGTCATCACCGGATGCCTGCTCGCGATCCTGCCGCTGATCGGGCTCTTCCTGGTGATCCAGCGGTTCTGGTCCCTGGACCTGATGAGCGGCGCGGTCAAGGCCTGAGACCCCGCACCCCCTTTCATGAACGAGGAACATGACCACCAGCGCGAACGGACGCCGCAAGCCACCGACCATCCACGACGTGGCCCGGGAGGCGGGCGTCTCGCGGGGCACCGTCTCCCGCTTCCTGAACGGCGGCCACTACGTCTCGCCCGCCGCGCGGCGGGCGGTGGAGGCCGCCGTCAAGAAGACCGGGTACGTGGTCAACCGGCATGCGCGCAGCCTGAGCACCGGCCGGTCGGACTCGGTGGCGTTCCTGCTGACCGAGCCGCAGGAGAAGTTCTTCGAGGACCCCAACTTCAACGTCCTGCTGCGGGGTTGCACCGAGCGGCTCGCCCAGCACGACATCCCGCTGCTGCTCATGCTGGCCGAGAGCGACGACGACCGGCGCCGGCTGACCCGGTACATCACCTCGGGTCACGTCGACGGCGTGCTGCTGCTCTCCAACCACAGCGGTGACCCGGTCGCGGCCGAACTGCACGATGCCGGGATCCCGTTGGTGGTCTGCGGCAAGCCGATAGGGCGGGGCACCAAGGTGAGTTACGTGGCCGCCGCCGACCGGGAGGGCGCGCAGGACATGGTCCGCCATCTCCTCGCGGGCGGCCGCCGCCGTATCGGCATGGTCACCGGGCCGCTGGACATGCCGGGCGGCCCCGACCGGCTGGCCGGCTACCGGGACGTGCTGGCCGAGGCGGGCCTGCCCTTCGACCCCGCGCTCGTCGTCGAGGGCGACTTCCGGCGCAGCGGCGGCGAACGGGCGGCCCGCCGCCTGCTGGCCCAAGCCCCGGACATGGACGCGGTGTTCGTCGCCTCGGACCTCATGGCCCTGGGGGTGGTGGGCGTCCTTCAGCAGGCCGGGCGTTCGGTCCCTGATGACATCGCTGTCGGAGGCTTCGACGACTCCCCGGCGGCCACCGCCATCGCCCCCGCCCTCACCACCATGCGCCAGCCCTTCGACCGCATCAGCGCCGAGATGGTCCGCATGCTCCTCGCCCAGATCGCGGGCGAGGACACGGCGGGAGTGATCCTCCCGACCGAACTGGTGGTGCGGTCCTCGGCGTGACCGCTGCGCGGGACGCGCGGGGAGGTCGCCGGGCCGTGGGGTCGTCGGCAGATCGTCCGTCCAGGGTCGGCGGGTTCGGGGGCCGGAGTCTCGACGGCATCAGCTCGACCTGGTGGTGCGGTCCTGGGCGTGACCGCTGCGCGGGACGCGCGGCCGAAAAACACCTGGGCCGGACCTCGTCGGACGATGGATCGTGTCGGCGCCGTCCTGAAGGTCCGCAGTCCGCCGGGGTGTTCGGGGTACGCCGGCCCGGTTCGCCGATCAAACCCGTTCGGTACCGCCTCGCCCCTGAACCGGAACTGCCGTCAACGGATGTGAAAGCAGCAGCCGTCCGGTTCGCGTCGAGTCGCAGGGGCCAACCATCCGTATTCTCTGATCATGGCCGCCTCCCCCGCATATTCACTCATCGCCACCGACCTGGACGGCACGCTGCTCCGCGCCGACGACACGCTCTCCGACCGGTCGTTGGCCGCGCTCGCGCGGGTGGCGGCGAGCGGGGCCCGGCATCTCGTCGTGACGGGGCGGCCGGCACCCAGAGTGCGGCCGCTCCTCGACGAGCTCGGCAGCACGGGGCTCGCGGTGTGCGGACAGGGCGCGCAGGTGTACGACGCCGGCGCGGACCGTCTGCTCTGGTCGGTGACCCTGGACCGGGAGCTGGCGGAGACCGCGCTCGGCAAGATCGAGGCCGAGGTCGGGCAGGTGTACGCGGCCGTGGACCAGGACGGAGTCGACGGGCTGACACTCATCGAGCCGGGCTATCTGATGCCTCATCCCACCCTGCCCGCCGTTCGGGTCGGCCGGCGCGACCACCTGTGGCGCGAGCCGATCAGCAAGGTGCTGCTGCGCCACCCCTACCTGTCCGACGACGAGTTGGCGGTCACGGCGCGCTCGGTGGTGAGCTCACTGGCGACGGTCACGATGTCGGGGCCCGGGACCGTCGAACTCCAGCCATGCGGCATCACCAAGGCGACCGGCCTCGCGCTGGCCGCCGAACACCTGGGCCTGGGGCCCGAGGTGACGATCGCCTTCGGGGACATGCCCAACGACATCCCCATGTTCGACTGGGCTGCCCGCGGCGTGGCGATGGCCAACGCCCACCCCGAACTCAAGGCCGTGGCCGACGAGGTGACGCTGTCGAACGAGGACGACGGTATCGCCGTCGTCCTCGAAAGACTGTTTCCGCGGGGCTGATACGGCCTAGTACGCGCTGAACACGTTGTCGATGGACCCGTACCGCTGCGCCGCGTAGTTGCAGGCCGCGGTGATGTTCGCGACCGGGTCGTACGGGTCCCACGAGGTGTTGGCCACGTGGTACGCGTTGAAGGTCGGGTCGATCACCTGGAGCAGACCCTTGGAGGGCGTGCCGGCGGCCGCGTTGGAGTCCCAGAGGTTGATGGCGTAGGGGTTGCCGGAGGACTCGCGGATGACGTTGCGGTAGATGCCGTCGTAGGAGCCGGGAATGCCGTGCTCCGCCATGACGGCGAGGGAGGCCCGGATCCAGCCGTCGAGGGTGTTGGAGTAGCCGAGCGTGGTCGCGGTCTGCACGGTCGGGGTGGCCGCGGACGCGGTGGTCGCCCCGATGAGCGGCAGTGCGAGGACGGCGGCTCCGGTGCCGGCGACGGCGAGCTTGCGGGCGAGACGGCTGATGCGGGGACGGCGGTGCTGAGCGGCAGCAGACATGCGAATTCCTCTCCGTCGCCTGCGAGGTGAGCTGTCGGGTTCGGGCGGGAGCTGCCCGGCCGCGCCGACGAAAGGCGCGACTTCACCCCGAGCCGTACCGGTATGTCCGAAGACGACCGGTCCGGCGACTTACCTGGTTCCCCCGCTCCTGCCGTGGTTCTCGGTGGGTGTTGCGGGCGGTGGCAGGATTCGGCGTCCGCCCGACAGGCCGGGAACGTATGCGAGAGCACATGTCCGGAACAAGTGGCGAATTCACATGCCGTGCCTATTGACCATGGTAAGAGGCATTTGAGGCACTTGATCCTTTGCGTTCGCCAAGCCTCAACTCGGGCACGGGAAAAGGCGGATCGACAGATTCCGCATCCATGCCGATCCGCCCGCGCGAGTGGGCCACATCACAGTCGAGCACAAGAGGGGTAAAACGCCCACGAAGGCTCAACTCGTGTTCAACCGGCCGCCCGTGGGATCCGTTGCTCCCACGTCCGGTGGAAGACCACCTCGCCGCCGTCGGTGCAGACGACCTCGTCGGAGGTGTGGAAGTCCGTCCCGTCGCAGGTGATCTCCGAGCGGGTCCGGACGGTCACGTCCCAGGCGAGCTCGGGGCGGTGCAGCCGGATCGACCAGTCCGAGCGGGTGCGCGCGGACAGCGGGTCCTGCTCGTCGATCGTGTAGGTCTCCAGCGCGTCCTCGGTGAACTCCAGGCCGTCGGGGTACACGCGCGTGCCGCCGCACCGGGGGTCGACCTCCAGACGCCACTCACCCTTGGCCACGTCACGGACCACCAGCCGCTCCGGGCGGGGTTCGTCCAGGGTGGCGGGGCTCCATCCATCAGCGGCTACGCCGCGGGCGGCCCCCAGCGGCGCGGACTGCTCCGGCTCCTCGAAGGCGATGGCCGGGTCCACTTCACGCGCGCGTACCGGCAGTTCGAGGAAGCTGCCCGCCGGCTCCAGCGTGAATCCCGCCTGCGACCCGGGCTGCG
Source organism: Streptomyces sp. NPDC005483 (assembly GCF_040606035.1). Classification (NCBI taxonomy): domain Bacteria; kingdom Bacillati; phylum Actinomycetota; class Actinomycetes; order Kitasatosporales; family Streptomycetaceae; genus Streptomyces; species Streptomyces sp. NPDC005483. Next base: position 64,933 of record NZ_JBEXEA010000017.1, on the reverse strand, counting down.
GCCAGATCCACGGCCAGTACGCGGAGGACACGGCGAGCCGGATGCGGTGGCCGGGCGGGAAGGCGTGCCCGACGCCGTTCAGCTCGAAGGCCACCTCCTGCGTGGCCCCCGGCTCCCAGGGCACCACACGGTCCCGCCCATGACGGGCCGAGAGGTTCAGCACTCCGCGCGTGACCAGGGTCGACGAGCCGTCCGGGGCGACATCGCAGAGCCGCGCGACGACCTGCCCGCGCGACACCTCCGAGGTCACCCTGAGCCGCACCCGTGGCCGTCCGAGGACCCACGTCTCCTCGCCCACCGCGAACTCGAAGCAGCCCGAGCGGGCGTCCTCCTCCCGCTGGTCCGGCGGCAGGTCGGCGTCGTTCCCGACGGGGCGGAAGCGGCCGGCGTCCACCCCCGTGTGCTGCGGGGAACGGACCAGGACGGGGGCGCCCTGCAGGCCGTACGACACCGTCGTCACGTTCGGGGAGGGCCAGGCCGGCTCGCCGACCCAGCGGCCGGGCAGGGTCTCGTAGGCCGTGGCCGGGGGGTGGGAGTCGCTGACGTAGGCCCTCAGGAGGGGTTCCCGCATGACGCCGGTGTCGACGCCCTTCAGGTGCTGGTCCCACCAGCGCAGCGTCTCCTGGAGGAAGCCGATCGCCGGGCCGGGCGGCAGGCCGCGGTCCGGGTACTGGTGGGACCAGGGGCCGATCAGCCCCCGTACGCGGTCGGCCGGCAGGTGCTCGACTAGCCGGAGGACGGTGTCGCGGTACGGGTCGTGCCAGCCGCCCACCGCGAGGACGGCCGCGCCGATCGCGCCGGGGTCCTCGAGAACGCCCCCCTGGCGCCAGTAGTCGTCGCGGGTCTGGTGTCCGAGCCAGGTGTGGACGAACGGCTCGACCGCGTCGAGGCGTTCGAGCCACATCCCGCGCCAGGCGTCGCCGACATGCAGGGGATCCGGCGGCCGGGAGGCGAAGGCGAGCATCCGCGCCGCCCACGCGTGCATGTCCACCGCGAGGACGGAACCTCCCATGTAGTGCGCGTCGTTGTCATAGCGGTCGTCGGTGGAGCAGACGGTGACGACCGCCTTGAGCGGCTCGGGAGCGAGGGCCGCGATCCGGAGGGAGTCGAAGCCGCCCCAGGAGATGCCGAACATGCCGACCCGGCCGTCGCACCAGGGCTGCGCGGCCAGCCACTCGACGACCTCGACCCCGTCGGCGAGCTCGGTCGCCGATAACGGGTCGCCCGGCACGCCCTCGCTGTTGCCGTGCCCGCGCACGTCCACCCGGACGGAGGCATAACCATGACCCGCGTACCAGGGGTGGCGCTGCCCGTCGCGGGCCGCGGTCCGGTCGGTGAGGCGAAAGGGCAGGTATTCGAGGATCGCGGGTACCGGTTCCTGGGTGAGGGGTCGCCACACGCGTGCGTACAGAAGCGTCCCGTCCGGGAGCGGGATGCGGACGTCGTCGTGGGTCGTCTCGTGGGGGAAGGATGTACGGATGCGCATCGGTGGGGGTTACTTCCCTACAAATCGATAGATATCCGTTCTTTTCAGGTGATCAAAAACATACCGGTCGTGATCCGATACCGCCTGGCATGGACGGGGCGGGCGCTATCGGTGATCCAAAGGTGACCGGATACGCTGACTCGAGTGATGGCAGCGACCTATCGACATTCCGCATAACCGCCAGAAGACACCAGCAGACAGGAGACCCCTCGTGACCGTCGTCGGGCCGTTCGGGCTGAGCGTGCGGGACCAGGCTCTGGAAGCCGATGTCCAGGCCGGAATGGCGGCTGTCGAGGAGGGACTGCTCGAGGCCACCAAGAGCGAGGTCCCCTTCATCACGGAGGCCGCCCAGCACCTGGTGCGGGCGGGCGGAAAGCGGTTCCGCCCGCTGCTCGTGATGCTCGCCGCCCAGTTCGGTGATCCCTACGCGCCGGGCGTGGTGCCGTCGGCCGTGGTGGTGGAGCTGACCCACCTCGCGACGCTGTACCACGACGACGTCATGGACGAGGCCGAGGTCCGGCGGGGCGTCGACAGCGCCAACACCCGCTGGGGCAACTCGGTGGCCGTGCTGACCGGCGACTTCCTGTTCGCCCGCGCCTCGCACATCCTGGCCGACCTCGGGCCGGAGGCCGTCCGGGTGCAGGCGGAGGCGTTCGAGCGCCTGGTCACCGGCCAGATCCTGGAGACCGCCGGGCCGCAGGACGGCCGGGATCCGGTCGAGCACTACCTCGACGTGCTCGGCGGCAAGACGGGCTCGCTGGTCGCGGTCTCGTGCCGCTTCGGGGCGATGATGTCGGGCGCCGACGAGACGGTCGTGGACGTCCTGACCCAGTACGGCGAGCGCCTCGGCGTCGCCTTCCAGCTCGCCGACGACGTCCTGGACATCGCCTCCGACTCCCACGAGTCCGGCAAGACGCCGGGCACGGACCTGCGTGAGGGCATCCCCACGATGCCGGTACTGCGGCTGCGCGAGCGGGCCGCCCGCCTCGGTCTGGCCGACGACATCGCCCTGTGCGAGCTGCTCGACTCCGACCTCACCGACGACGCCCGGCACGCGGAGGCGCTGGCCGCCCTGCGGACGCACCCCGCGCTGGAGCAGGCCCGCAAGGACACCGTGCGCTACGCCGAGGACGCGCGCGCGGCGCTGGCCCCGCTGCGGGAGTGCGACGCGAGGGCGGCCCTGATGGAGCTGTGCGACGCGGTGGTCCACCGCGCGGGTTAGTGACGAGCGTCACTGCCTGGGCATCGTGTGGCCGTAGAAGCCGGCTCGTCGCCGGTCGCGCCCCCTACGGGTCGTAGGGGGCGCTCGCATGTCGTGTCATACCCCAGGTGTACGCGGAGTTGGCCCCGAGGTCTGACGCATCTTCATGGCCGATTTGGTCAGATGGACACCACGGAAAACACCACTCCTCACCGATTCGGGTGAGAATGGCGGCTACGGGTGGACGCACGGGAGTTGACAGCCGCCGCCGACGACGGAGGTAAGGCACACATGGCACCGTACGAATCCGACGACAGCGTGACCGCCGCGGACGCCGAAGAGCTGCGGTCCGCGCGCCGGCGCAAGGCCGCGCGGTACGTCGTGCCGGCCACGGTGGTGGGGCTCGCGGCGGCGACCATCGGGCTGGTCCCGGCGCTCGCCGACTCCGGCGACCCCGACCTGCCGAAGATCAGCGCACAGGAACTCATCGAGAAGATCGCCGCGTCGGACGTGCAGCAGCTGTCCGGCACCGTGAAGATCACCACGGACCTCGGTCTGCCGGACCTCGGCGGCCTGGAGAGCTCGCTCGGCTCCGCCGCCGGGCCCTCCGGCTCGGGCGACGGCTCCTCCGCCGACCCGTCGACCAAGCTCACCGAACTCGCCTCCGGCACGCACACCCTGCGCGTCGCGGCCGACGGCGAGGAAAAGCAGAAGGTCTCGCTGCTGGAGAACGCGGCCGAATACAGCCTCATCCGCAACGGCAAGGACGTCTGGGGCTACGACAGCAAGTCCAACTCGGTCTTCCACACCACGGCCTCCGAGAGCGACGGGAAGCAGAAGAAAGAGCTCCCGGCCACGCCCAAGGACCTCGCCGAGGACGCCCTCAAGGCCGCCGACAAGACCACGTCGGTGACCGTGCAGGGCACCGCGCAGGTCGCGGGCCGGGACGCCTACCGCCTGGTCATCAAGCCCAAGGACGAAGGCACGACGGTCGGGCAGATCACCGTGGCCGTCGACTCCAAGACCGGTCTGCCGCTGAAGTTCACCCTCACCCCGGCGAGCGGCGGCGCGGCCGTCGTGGACGCGGGCTTCACCCAGGTCAGCTTCGCCAAGCCGGCCGCCTCCACCTTCGACTTCACCCCGCCGAAGGGGGCGAAGGTCGAGGAGGGGGACGCGCCGAAGGCGCCCGGGCACTCCGAGGGCCTCGGCAAGGAGCAGCGCGAGCACCTGGGCAAGGACCTCGGCAAGGGTTCCGCCGGGCTCGGCAAGGCCGGCCCCGAGGGGCTGAACGTCATCGGGGACGGCTGGGACTCCATCGCCACCTTCGACACCGGCGGCCAGGGCGTCCCGTCCGGCTCCGAGGCCGGCGGTGACGTCGGCGGCTTCCTGGACTCGCTCGGCGACAAGGTCTCCGGCGACTTCGGGAAGGGCACCGTCTTCAAGACCCGCCTGATCAACGCCCTGATCACGGACGACGGCAAGGTCTACGTCGGCGCGGTCACCAAGGACGCGCTGGTGAAGGCGGCCGACGCGGCGCAGTAGGTCCCCCGCGGGGCACGACGAATCGAGGGAGCCGATGGACCAGCCGTCCGCCACGGAACCGGATCCGGAGGGGTCGGGTGACGGCGCAGGCGGTGGCGTGGGTGCGGACGGAAGCGTCATCCACACCCGCGCCCTCACCAAGCGCTATCGCGGCGGACAGCTCGCCGTGGACGGTCTCGACCTGACCGTCCCGGCGGGCAGCGTCTTCGGCTTCCTCGGCCCGAACGGCTCCGGCAAGACCACCACCATCCGCATGCTGATGGGCCTCATCGAACCGACCTCCGGCACCGCACGCGTCCTGGGCCGGTCCATGCCGCGCGCCACCCGGGCCGTACTCCCGCACGTCGGCGCGCTCATCGAGGGCCCGGCCCTCTACGGCTTCCTCTCCGGCCGCGACAACCTCGTGCGCTACGACGCCGCGGACCCGACCGCCGACCCGCGCACCCGCAACACGCGCGTGGCGGCGGCCCTGGACCGGGTGGGCCTGGCGGCCGCCGCGGGCAAGAAGGCGAAGGCGTACTCGCTGGGCATGAAGCAGCGCCTCGGCCTGGCCGCGGCCCTCCTCCAGCCCCGCAGACTCCTGGTCCTGGACGAACCGACCAACGGCCTGGACCCGCAGGGCATGCGCGAGATCCGCTCCCTGGTGCGGGAGCTGGCCTCGGACGGCACCACCGTCTTCCTCTCCTCCCACCTCCTCGACGAGATCGAACAGGTCTGCACCCACGCGGCGGTGATGGCCCAGGGCCGCCTGATCACCCAGGGTTCGGTGGCGGACCTGGCGGCGGGGGCGAGGGGGAGGCTGGTGGTGACGACGCCGGACACGGCGGAGGCGGCGAGGGTGCTTAAGGAGCAGGGAGTCGGCGATGTGGTCATCGCCGAGGACCGGCTGACGTCCGACCCTCCGGAAGGCGAACTGGCCGCCGTCAACGCCGCGTTGGTGACGGCGGGGGTACGGGTACGGGGCTTCGGCGTCGAACGTGCCTCCCTGGAGGACGCGTTCGTGGCGCTGACGGGGGAGGGCTTCGATGTCGCAGGCTGAGGTGGGGGCTTTCAAGGGGCGCGGGGAACTGCGCGATCAGCCACAGACGGCCCGCAGCCGCCGTACGACTTTCCGAGCCACCCTCTTCCGCAACGAACTCCACACCACCTTCCGCCGCTGGCGCACCCTCGCCCTGCTCGCCGTACTGGCAGCCGTCCCGATCCTCGTAGGCATCGCGGTGAAGATCGAGACCGGCGGCGACTCCCCGTCCAGCAGCGGCGGCGGACCCGCCTTCATCTCCCAGATCACCAACAACGGCCTCTTCCTGGTCTTCACCGCGCTCGCCGCGACCCTCCCGTTCTTCCTCCCGATGTCGATCGGCGTCATCGCGGGCGACGCGATCGCGGGCGAGGCCAATGCCGGCACCCTCCGCTACCTGCTGGTCGCCCCGGCGGGCCGCACCCGGCTGCTCCTCACCAAGTACGCGACGGTGATGACGTTCTGCCTGGTCGCCACCCTGGTGGTAGCCCTCTCGGCGCTGACGGTGGGGGCCGTCCTCTTCCCGCTCGGCGACCTGACGACGATCTCCGGCACGCAGATCACCTTCGCGGAGGGTCTGGGAAGGGCCCTGCTGATCGCCTTGGTGGTGGCCGCCTCACTGACCGGCGTGGCGGCCCTCGGGCTGTTCGTCTCGACGCTCACGAACAGCGGCATCGCGGCGATGGCCACGACGGTCGGCCTGCTGATCACGGTCCAGATCCTCGACCAGATCCCCCAACTGCACGCTCTCCAGCCGTACTTCTTCTCCCACTACTGGCTGTCCTTCGCCGACCTCATGCGGGAGCCGGTGTACTGGGACGACCTGGTGAAGAACCTCGGCCTCCAGGCGCTGTACGCGGCGGTGTTCGGCTCGGCGGCCTGGGCGAGGTTCACGGCGAAGGACATCACGGCCTGACCTGCTCGTAGGGGAACCGCGCGAGCGGGGCCTCCTGGTCGAAGAAGGTCTTCGCGCGGGCGAGGGCGTCGGTGTCCCGCAGGACGTCACCGGGCTTGCTGCCGTTGCCGAGGAGTACCCCGCCGAAGCGCATGCCCATGTACGCGGCCGAGTTGTTGAGGGTGCCGATGAGCGGGGCGGCGACCTCGGACTCCTCGTGCGCCAGCGCGGTGATGCCCCACAGGGTGCGCCCCGCCATGGTTGCCCTGAACTCGACGCCCGGCGTGCGCAGCCAGCCCGACCAGTGGTCGAGGTAGCGCTTGACGTGCGCGGAGACCGAGTACCAGTACAGCGGGGAGGCGATCACGATGTCCGTCGCCGCGAGCGTCGCGTCGAAGAGCAGGGCCGTGTTCCCGATCGTCGGACGCACGTGGTCGGTGTCGTGGCGGAGGTCCTCGAAGTCGGGCAGAGGATGCTCCGTGAGGTCGATCCACTGCTGCTCGACGTCGGGGGGCAGTTGCTCGGCGGCCCGGCGGGCCATCAGTTCGGTGTTGCCGTCGCTGCGGCTGCTGCCGAGCACGAACAGGAAACGGCGCGTCATGGAGATCTCCCGGCTGATCGGCGTACGTCATTACTCGCACATGCATTACTCGCACATGCATTATATGCGCACGCAAGTATCTGTCCAGGGAAGCCTCAGGCGCAAGCCTGTGCCGCCGCTCCCGCCCGTGCCACCTCCAGCAGCAGTGCCTCGCCGCCGTGCCGGGCCACGAGCTGGAGTCCCACTGGGCAGCCGTCGGGGCCGAGGCCGGCCGGGAGACTGAGCGCCGGGTGACCGCTGAGGTTGAACGCCCAGGTGAGAGCGGTGGAGTAGCGGTCGCCCGGCCCTTCGTGGCCGTGCGGCGGGCAGGGGGTCGTGGGCGTCAGCAAGAGGTCGGCGCCGGCGAAGATCTCGTCGAGCAGGCGGTCGTTGGCGGCCCGGATCCGCTCGGCGTCCCGCAGGTCGGAGCCCGGGGTGCGCAGGGCGAGCCAGGCGGGGGCGGGGTCGTGCAGGCGGGGAGGGGTGCGGGGCCGAGCCGGCCGTACGATCCCGGAATCGGCCAGCCGCCCTACCGCCGCGCGGGCGATCCGGACGATCCCGGGGTCGGGGTCGGCGAAACCGAGATCGGGGGACCAGAGGACGGTGACGGGTGCGGTGGCGGGAGGTCCGGTGCGGTCGCGGTGGCCGTCGTCGTCGCCGGAGACCGCGCGCCAGTAGGCGGTCGCGTCGGCGGCGTGGCGGACCAGGATGCCGGGGGCGGTGAGTCCAGGGCGGGGGGAGGCAGCTCGGGTGGGATCGGTGTCGCTACCGGTGCCGGTGTGGCTGCCCGGGTACTCGGCGCCCCCGCCCCCGGGTTGGCCCCCGCGGCCGGAGTTCGTCGTCTTCAGGCCGATCACCCCGCACCACGCCGCCGGGATCCGTACCGACCCCGCCCCGTCGCTTCCCGTCGCCATCGGGACGAGGCCCGCGGCCACCGCGGCCGCCGAGCCCGCCGAGGAACCGCCCGGGGTGCGGTCGGCACGCCAGGGGTTGACGGTACGGCCGTGAGCGCCGAGCCCCCAGGTCTGCCAGGGAGTTCCGGGACCGGGCACGGAGGTCGCGCCGACGGGTACGCATCCGGCCGCGAGGAGCGGTGCCGCACCGCGCAACCCGTGCCGCCCCTTCACCCCGATCGGCACCCCGGCGAGCGGCAGCCGCTCACCCGCGTCGACGCGGAGGTCGATCTCGCGTGCCCGCCGCAGCCCCTCCTCCTCCCACACCTCGACGAACGCGCACAGCTCCGGATCCACGCGCCGGATCCGCTCCAGGGCGGCGGCGACCACGTCCACGGCCCGCAGCGAGCGCGCACGCACCGTCGAAGCCAGGTCCACGGCGGAGAGGGAGTCGGCTGCCGTCATGTGTCGGTGGCCGTCATGGAGCGGTGGTCGTCATGGAGCGGTGGCCCGCGTGAGCCGGACCAGTGCCTCGGTTCCCCGGGGCGGGGTCCGGTTCAGTTCGCCCAGGCGCCACGCGGGGACCCACGGAACGCGGTACACGTCGACCGTGGACTCGATCTCCCTGACCTGCCGGGCGAGCGGGCGCGGGAGCCGGCCGGGGGCGTCCGCGACGAGGACGACGGCGTCGAGGTCGAGCCCCTGCGGGTGCTCCCCGCGCCGGAAGAGTTCCAGGGTGCGCCGGGCGGCGAGCAGGCCCGAGGCGTGGGTACGGGCGACGAGCAGAACGGAGGCCGGGGCGTCGGGGCCGGGCCAGTCGCGTCCGCTGTCATGACCGCCGTAGACGGCGGCCAGGGTGGAGACGCCGGCGCCGCCGTGCGTGCCCACCCACGCGAACCGCCTCCCGGTCGGGGCCACCGGCCCGCGGATCCAGATCTCCGGCCCCTGCTGCACACTCTCTGCCTCTCGCCACGCGTCGGTCGCCTGTCCGCGCCCCGACCCTGCCATCCCACCCGCCCTCCCCCTCCTGGAACAGGCCTGTGACATCACGGTGACGTGAGAACCGGAGGCGAGCGGAGAGACTCGACAGTACGTGCACGACCGTGAGGGATGAGATGTCTCGACTCAGCCGCGAAAAGAAGCGCGACCAGCAGCGGGGGGCCACCCCGATCGACGTCCGCGTCCCCCTGACGGGTGAGTCCGCGACGGTGGCCGGAGCAGCGGTCACCGCGCCGCCCGGCGAGGACCTCCACCGGACCGTCCTGACCCACCTCCACCAGCTCGCCCTGACCAGCGGCCACCCCGTCCACGCCACGATCCACGACGCCCGCATCGGCTATGTGGTCCCCCTGGAAGTCACCACGGACGGCTCCAGCCGCTTCACCGCGGAGCCGGTACGGATGGCGCCGCCGGAGGGGGCGTCGCGAGACCGTGCCGCCGGGCAGGGAGCGCCCACGGCGATCACGCCTGAGCAGGGAGACTGGCCGCTGCCGTCCGACGCGGGCGAGGAGCCGGCAACGTCGCCCTGGCCGTCCGCGGCCTCCGCCCAGCTCGACGAGCCCGCGCGGGACGACCAGGCCCCCACCTTCCGGCCGCAGGACCTGCCCGAGCCGCAGCCGGCGGACGCCGAACCGTTCCCGACCCAGGTCCTACGACAGCTGCCGGACCCTCAGGCCACCGGCCCGGCTCGGGCTCCGGCCCCGGGGACGGCCGTACCCCCGAAGGGTGAGTTCGGCCCACCACCCGTGATGGACGTGAGCCCGGCCTCCGCCCCGGCCCCGCTGTCACCGACCGACCTCGCCTACTCGCCCAGGCCCCTGCCACAGACCCGCCCGGCCCCGACGCCGACCGCGCCGCGGTCCGGACCGGCTCGTACGCCTGTCCCGCCGCCGTCGAGTGCCGCTGCGCCGGCCCCTCAGGCTCCGCCCCCCGGCCCCGGACCCGTTCCCGAGCCCCTGCCCCTGCCGACGGCCGGTTTCGCCGCCGTCGTGCCCCAGCCGCTTCCGTCGGCCTCGCCCGCGCCGCGGCCCGCCGCCCCCCTCATCGACCCGGTCCCCCTCCTGGACGATCCCGGTCCCCAGCCGACGCCCGTACGAGGGTTCGACGCCGTGGCCGAAGCCGTCCTGGGGGAGGGGCTGGTGGTCGACGAGAGCGCGGTGCTCGCGGAACCGGTCGGGCGGATCAGCGAGGCGGTGCGGGAGGGGCAGACGGACGCGGCCGCGGAGTTGGCGGAGCGGGTCGTCGGCGAGGCGTCCGAGACCCTGGGCGCCGAACATCCTGACGTACTGCGGGTGCGCGAACTCGCCGCCTACATCGCCTACTTGGGCGGCGAGCCGGTCCAGGCCGCGGAGATCTCCCTCGACCTGGCCGGCATCCACCACCGCGCCGGAGACACCGAGGCGGCCTACGGCAACGTGCAGAGCGCGGCCACCGCGTGGAAGGCCGTACGGGATCCGCTGCGGGGCCTGGCCCTGGGGCGTGATCTGCTCACCCTGTGGACGGACCTGGCCGCCGGAGAGGGTCCGGCGGCCGAGGACCCCGACAAGCTGGAGTCGGCTCGCGCCCGGATGCTCCGCCTCGCGGAACGCGCCCGGAACGCCGAGGGGTAGCCCAGGAGAAGGCGCGTTACCGCGACAGCTCCCACACCGCGTACGCCACCGCGTCACTGTTGCGGTCCAGGGCCGTGTCGTCGATGTTGGCCGCGGTGTCGCACGACGCGTGGTAGCAGCGGTCGAAGGCCAGCCCCGAGGTACCGCCCCACTTGGCCGCCTGCGCCGCCGTCTTGACGTAGTCGGCCCCGCTGAACAGCCCGCCCACCGGCACGCCCGCGTTCTTGAACGGCGCGTGGTCGGAGCGGCCGTCGCCCTCGGTCTCGATCTCGGTCGGGACGCCGAGGCCGGCGTAGTACGCCTTGAAGGTCTTCTCGATGGCCGGGTCGTCGTCGTAGACGAAGTAGCCGGGGTTCGGCGAGCCGATCATGTCGAAGTTGAGATAGCCGCTGATCCGTGAACGGTTCGCCGTGGACAGGCTGTTGACGTAGTACTTCGACCCGACCATGCCCAGTTCCTCCGCGCCCCACCACGCGAATCTCAGATGCTTGGTGGGGTGGTAGCCGGCCCGGGACACGGCGAGCGCGGTCTCCAGGACGGCCGCCGAACCGGAGCCGTTGTCGTTGATGCCCGCGCCCGCCGTCACGCTGTCGAGGTGCGAGCCGGACATGATCACCTGGTTGGTGTCGCCGCCCGGCCAGTCCGCGACCAGGTTGTAGCCGGTGCGGCCGGAGGACGTGAACTGCTGGGTCGTCGTGGTGAACCCGGCGGCGTCCAGCTTGGCCTTCACATAGTCGAGCGAGGCCTTGTAGCCGGTGCGGCCGTGCGCGCGGTTGCCGCCGTTGGCGGTGGCGATGGACTGGAGCTGGGTCAGATGCGCCTTCACGTTGGCCACCGGGATGTCCGGGGCCGCGGCCACCGCGGGCTGTCCCGCGGGGGCCGCGCCGGCTATGGATCCGCCGGTCAGGAGGGAGACGGTGGCGACGACGGCGGTGGCCGTGACGCGTCCGGGAACCGAGAGCTTCATGTGGGGGGGCTCCGAATTCCGTGGGAATCCCTGAAGGCACAGGGATTCCACAGCGAATGGGTGCCTGGATGGTGAAGCTGAGGTTGACTTACCGTCAAGGGCGGAATCCGGTCAGGGGTGTTCGTATACCGGACCGCAAGCGATCAACCGGAGATCAGAAGGGATCGGCCGGGGATCAGTGGACGCAGAATTCGTTCCCTTCCGGATCCGCCATCACCACCCACGCCCCCGACGGTTCGCTCACCTCGCGCAGCACGCTCGCCCCGAGCCCCGTCAGCCGCTCCACCTCCGCCGCGCGTGTGCCCTCCCCGGGGTGCAGGTCGAGGTGGAGCCGGTTCTTGACGGTCTTCGGCTCCGGCACCCGCTGGAACAGCAGCCGCCGCCCGAGCCCCGTCCCGCTGTCCTTGTCGTACGGGTCGTCCGGATGCCGTACGGCGACCAGGTCCCGGAAGGCCAGCCGGGCGTGATACTCGACGGTGGCCTCGCGCGGCAGCGCGCCGAGCTCCAGCAGCCGCTGGATCAGGGCGTCGTTGTCCTCGGTCTCGTAATGCAGTGCGGCGGCCCAGAAGTCGGCCTGGGCGTGCGGGTCCTCGGCGTCGATCACGACTTTCCAGTGCACGGGTGTCATACCGTCACTTATAGCGGCGACCACTGACAGCGTCCCCGCCCACACTCCCTCGGCGCCTCGGTCCGGGTCGCCGGCGAGCGGATCATCGCGCGCAGGGTGCCATGGATCGGGGGCAGGTCGTACGCCGGTCGAGGCCGTCGGCTCCAGCGCGATTCGGTGAAGCGCACCGCCGGTTCTCCGGCAGGGCGACGACGGGGGGACCACACGGCGACCAGTTCGGCTCGGCGACCCGGATCTCGGCGGTGACGGCGTCTACGGCCTGGGCACAGGGAAGTCCAGCGGCTCCGGACCCGAAGCCAGGCTCTCCGCCTTCCGTACGGCGCCGACCGTGCCCGTGGTCAGGGTGGTGCCGGGCCTGCCGGTCTCCCGCCTGAGCGTCCGCGCGGTGCGCAGGGCGTTCCAGGTGAGCAGCGTCAACGCCAGCCAGACCAGCGCGAACCCGGCCCAGCGCTCGGGAGGCATGGCCTCGTGGAAGTAGAAGATGCCGAGCAGGAACTGGAAGACCGGGGCCAGGTACTGCAGCAGCCCCAGCGTGGACAGCGGCACCCGGATCGCCGCGGCGCCGAAGCAGACCAGCGGGAGCGCGGTGACGACGCCGGTCGAGGCGAGCAGCGCCGCGTGCCCCGGCCCCTCGGCCCTGAAGCTGAGGTCACCCTGGTGGCTGAGCCACAGCAGATACCCGAGCGCGGGCAGGAACTGGATCGCGGTCTCGGCGGCCAGCGACTCGACCCCGCCGAGGTTCACCTTCTTCTTGACCAGGCCGTACGTGGCGAAGGAGAAGGCGAGGGTGAGGGAGATCCACGGCGGCCGCCCGTAGCCGACGGTGAGCACGACCACCGCGGCCGCGCCGACCCCGACCGCCAGCCACTGCACACGCCGCAGCCGCTCCTTGAGCAGCAGCACCCCCATCGCGATGGTGACCAGCGGGTTGATGAAGTACCCGAGCGAGGCCTCGACCACATGACCGCTGTTGACGGCCCAGATGTAGACGCCCCAGTTCACGGTGATGACGGCGGCGGCCACGGTGACGAGTGCCAGCCTGCGCGGCTGCCGCAGCAGCTCCCCGGCCCAGGCCCAACGCCGTACGAAGACCAGCGCGGCGGCGACGAAGACGAGCGACCACACCATCCGGTGGGCGAGGATCTCCGCGGCCCCGGCGGGCTTGAGCAGCGGCCAGAACAGCGGGACGAGCCCCCACATCCCGTACGCGGCGAAGCCGTTCAGCAGACCTATGTGCCGCTCGCCCCTCGACTTCACGGACTCTCCTCCTCGCACTGTCCTCGCCCGCACGAAGGTAACGCCGAGCACCCCCGACTGTCATGCCCGTATCGCTATACGGTCATGACAGCCGGGGGTGCAGCGCCCGAGGGCACGCCGGGGGAGTGGTCGGCGGAGAGTCAGCCCTTGAGCGCGGCCTCGATCGACGCGGCGATCGGGGTGGCCGGACGGCCGGTGAGCCGGGCCAGGTCGCCGGAGGTGACGACCAGCTCGCCCTTCTCGATGGAGGCGTCGACACCGGCGAGGATCGCGGCGAAGGGGGCGGGCAGCCCGGCACCGGTCAGGATCTCGATGTAGGCCTCGACCGGGACGGCGTTGTAGGCGATCTCCTTGCCGGTCTGCTTGCTGAGCTCGGCCGCGTACTCGGCGAAGCCCCAGGGCTCGTCGCCGCCGAGCTCGTACGTCGTGTTCTCGTGCCCCTCACCGGTCAGTACGGCGACGGCGGCGGCCGCGTAGTCGGCGCGCGAGGCGGTGGAGACACGGCCGTCACCGGCGGCCTGGACGACCGCGTTGTACTCCAGGACGGGGGCGAGGTTCTCGGTGTAGTTCTCGTTGTACCAGCCGTTGCGCAGCAGCGAGTAGGGCAGGCCGGAGGCGAGCAGCGCCTTCTCGGTGGCCCGGTGGTCGTCGGCGAGCGCGGCGGTCAGGGTGCCGGGGGCGCTGGTGTAGGCGAGGAGCGCCACGCCCGCGGCCTTGGCGGCGTCGATGACGACCTGGTGCTGGGCGGGGCGGCCCTTGTCGAACTCGTTGCCGGAGATCAGCAGCACCTTGTCGCCGGCCGCGAAGACGCTGCCGAAGGTCTCGGGGCTGTTGTAGTCGGCGACGGCTATCCGCACGCCCTTCGCCGCGAAGTCGGCGGCCTTCTCCGGGGTGCGGACGACGGCCGTGATCTGCTCGGCCGGAACCTTCTCCAGCAGCTGCTCGACGACGTGACGGCCGAGGTGTCCAGTGGCTCCGGTGACGACGATGCTCATGATGTGCGATCTCCTTGTGGGGTGCGGTGGTACTAACCATAGGGGATGCGCTAACTCTGCGAAAGTACCCACTTTGAAGTAAGGTACTGGCATGACGGTAAGTACTGAACAGATCCTCCCGGAGGCGGCGACGGGCGAGGCGATGTGCCCCCACCGTCTCGTCCTGGAACACGTGACGAGCCGCTGGGGCGTTCTGGTCCTGATCCACCTCCTCGACCGCCCGCACCGCTTCAGCGAACTCCGCCGGGCGATCGGCCGGGTGAGCGAGAAGATGCTGACCCAGACCCTCCAGACCCTGGAGCGCGACGGCCTGCTCCACCGCGACGCCAAGCCGGTGATCCCCCCACGGGTGGACTACTCCCTGACCGACCTGGGCCGGGAGGCAGCGGAACAGGTACGGGGCCTGGCGGAGTGGACCGCGCGGAGGATGGGGGCGGTGCAGGAGGCGCGGGAGGGGTATGACGCGCGGAAGAGGGGCTCTGAGCAGGATTGATGCGGGTGTAGCGGGCTCACTGTACGAATGCGGACGGCGCGTGCTGGGCACATACATGTCAGGGCGTTAGCTGGCATGAACCCATGCGCCCCCTCTCCGCCTCCCGCGCCGACTTGAGTCGCCCGGCATCCTGGGGGCGGGGCAATGTGCCCACCCGCGCGCCGGTCCTCGTGCCGCCCACGAGACCACCTACCGGCAGCCGGACGCCTGACCCGGGGGTTCGCATTGGCCACACAGAATCCGGATGCGCGCAGTATCGGTTCTGCAGCGAGGGCGAGGACCGGCCGGGTGCGCACCCCCTACCCGCGACGAGCCTGGCGTCGGCGCCAAGAAGAGCTAGCCCTGGAACTGCTACGTGAGGTCACCCGCCTCGCCGAGGAGATCCGGAACGCCAACCTGATACAGCATCACCGCATCGTCGCGGCGCAGGTGGACCACGCTATGGCGGACCCTGCGCTGGCAGCAGCCATGAGCACGCTCGACAGCCTTACGGACGCCAAGCGGCGGCAAGTGTTGTTCGCCAACCGTGAGTACGGCGCGGTTCTGCTGGGGCACCGCATCGGCGTCTACGGCTGGAACGAACTGATCGGCCACTTGCGCATCTTGGCCCGGAACCGCGTGTTCAAGGAGTACTGGGAGATGACGGTCGAGCACCGCCGGAGTCTTCCAAAGGGGACCCTTGAGGCGAAGGTGGGGAAGGCGGTTGACGTGATCCTGGAGGAACTCGCCGAGGACCCTGACGAGTGGTGGGTTGTCGGTATGGGAGCAGACAGTCCAGCCGGATGATTCCGCGTGCCTTGGGGTAGGGTTTTTCGTTTGGGGCTGAGGGGCCCAGAGTTGGGGCCTGTTAGGAAGAGGTCACCTCAGTGCCAAGCAAAGAGTTCCGGTCCGGTCACATCACTCGCCGCCTCGGGGACCCGCCCTGCCAGCGAGGATCGGTGACGGGCGAGTCATGCCCGGACCTCTTCGAATTGAGCGACGGTGACTTCGCAGTGATCGGCACCGACCGGACCGAGGAGCTGGACGCGTTGCTTCCGGCGGACGCCTCCCGAGCCGACTACGAACGCATTGTCGTCATCACCCGCGACACGCTCCTGCGTGCCAAGAGGGATATCCCCGACGCGTGAAAAGTGAGGGTCTGGGTGCTTTGCCTGAGGCACATGGTATCCGGGCCCTCAGCTTGCGCGGGTACGACGGTTGACGCACCCCCTTTCCGCTTCCCGCTCCGGCTTGCACGCTGGAGGCGGGATGCGTTGGCACTCGTCGGATCGGGGTGGGGCATGACCGTGCCAAGCCAAGAAAAGTTGTTGCAGGAGCTGCTCCAATCGCTCATCCAGCAGCTTGGTCGTATGGCGGACGGATACGACAGGGTTGCGACGGAACTGCACCGGGCGAACTTGATCCAGCTGCGAGGCTTCTTCCTCAAGCGCTTGGATCGCGCGATCGACGATCCGGTGCTCGCGGACTCGCTGAGCACGGGCGAATATGCCAACCTGCCCGATGAGAAACGTCGCCAGATGCTCAACGCGAACGCACAGTACGGGCTTATTCTGCTGGCTCACCAGATCGGATCCATCGACCGGAGCGCACTCCTGGGGGACTTGAAGATCCTTCGCCGTAGTCCGAACTTCGCGGAGTACTGGGAACGCACAGCAGCCGCGCGCAGTTGCTTGGCTCCGGAATCCTTCGAGGCCCGGGTCGGCCGGGCCGTCGACGCCATCATGGACGAACGTCCCGAAGACCTCGAAGAATGGTGGGTCGTAGGTCCGGACGATTGAGAGGTCCAGGGGTGGCGTGCCCGAAGCGTGGCCCGATCTGACCGGACCTGCTCGAGCTGAGCGACGACAACTCCGCTGTCATCGGCACTGACGTCACTGCCACTTTTCGCTCATTCGCGCCAAGCACGTGACCTCACCACATGACGCGCAGAGGGCCCGGATGCCGTGCTGTACCCGGGCCCTCGGTGTTTTGTCCCTGTCAGCCCACCACGGTCCAGGTGTCCCCGCCCGCCAGCAACGCCCCCAGATCCCCCTTGCCGTTCTGCTCGATCGCCGCGTCCAGCTGGTCCGCCATCTGTGTGTCGTACACCGGACGGTCCACCGACCGGAACACCCCGATCGGGGTGTGGTGGAGGGTGTCCGGGTCGGCCAGGCGGGACAAGGCGAAGGCTGTCGTCGGGGACGGCGAATGCGCGTCGTGGACGAGGATCTGCGACTCGTTCGACGGCGTCACCGGCACCACCTTCAGGTCACCCGTCGCCACGTCCCGCACGACCCCCTTGGACAGGTCGGCCCCGAAGCGGATCGGCTGCCCGTGTTCCAGGCGGATCACCGCCTCCTCGGCCTGCTGCTTGTCCTTGAGGGCCTCGAAGGCGCCGTCGTTGAAGATGTTGCAGTTCTGGTAGATCTCGATCAGCGCGGTGCCGGGGTGGGCGGCCGCCTCCCGCAGGACCGAGGTGAGGTGCTTGCGGTCCGAGTCCACCGTCCGCGCCACGAAGGACGCCTCCGCGCCGATGGCGAGTGACACCGGGTTGAAGGGGGCGTCCAGCGAGCCCATCGGCGTCGACTTCGTGATCTTGCCGACCTCGGACGTGGGGGAGTACTGGCCCTTGGTCAGCCCGTAGATCCGGTTGTTGAACAGCAGGATCTTGAGGTTGACGTTGCGGCGCAGCGCGTGGATCAGGTGGTTGCCGCCGATGGAGAGGGCGTCTCCGTCACCCGTGACCACCCACACCGACAGATCCCGGCGCGAGGCCGCGAGGCCCGTCGCGATCGCCGGTGCCCGCCCGTGGATGGAGTGCATGCCGTACGTGTTCATGTAGTACGGGAACCGCGACGAGCAGCCGATCCCCGAGACGAAGACGATGTTCTCCTTGGCCAGCCCCAGCTCCGGCATGAAGCCCTGCACGGCGGCCAGGATCGCGTAGTCACCGCAGCCGGGGCACCAGCGGACTTCCTGGTCGCTCTTGAAGTCCTTCATGCTCTGGCGCGCCTCGGCCTTGGGGACGAGCGAGAGTGCCTCGATCGCGCCCGTGCCTTCCGTGGACGTCTCAGCCATCGATGGCCTCCTTGAGAGCCGTGGCGAGCTGTTCGGCCTTGAACGGCATGCCGTTGACCTGGTTGTAGCTGTGCGCGTCGACCAGGTACTTCGCCCGGACCAGCGTGGCGAGCTGCCCGAGGTTCATCTCCGGGATGACGACCTTGTCGTACGCCTTCAGCACCGCGCCCAGGTTGCGCGGGAAGGGGTTGAGGTGGCGCAGATGGGCCTGCGCGATCGACTCGCCGGCCGTGCGCAGACGTCGTACCGCCGCCGTGATGGGGCCGTACGTCGATCCCCACCCCAGCACCAGCGTGCGTGCCTCGTGCGGATCGTCCACTTCCAGATCCGGTACGTCGATCCCGTCGATCTTGGCCTGTCGGGTACGGACCATGAAGTCGTGGTTGGCCGGGGAGTAGGAGATGTTCCCGCTTCCGTCCTCCTTCTCGATGCCGCCGATGCGGTGTTCGAGGCCGGGCGTGCCGGGGACGGCCCAGGGGCGGGCGAGGGTCTGCGGGTCGCGCTTGTAGGGCCAGAAGACCTCGGTGCCGTCGTCCAGGGTGTGGTTCGGGCCCTGCGCGAACTGCACGGTCAGGTCCGGGAGTTCGTCGATCTCAGGGATGCGCCAGGGCTCGGAGCCGTTGGCGAGGTAGCCGTCGGAGAGCAGCATCACCGGCGTGCGGTACGTCAGCGCGATCCGGGCCGCCTCCAGTGCCGCGTCGAAGCAGTCGGCCGGGGTGCGGGGGGCGACGATCGGCACGGGCGCCTCGCCGTTGCGCCCGAACATCGCCTGCAGCAGGTCCGCCTGCTCGGTCTTGGTGGGCAGACCGGTGGACGGCCCGCCTCTCTGGATGTCGATCACGAGGAGCGGCAGCTCCAGCGAGACCGCGAGGCCGATGGTCTCCGACTTCAGGGCCACGCCGGGCCCCGAGGTCGTCGTCACCGCGAGTGAGCCGCCGAAGGCCGCGCCCAGTGCCGCGCCGATGCCGGCGATCTCGTCCTCGGCCTGGAAGGTCCGTACCCCGAAGTTCTTGTGCTTGCTCAGCTCGTGCAGGATGTCCGAGGCCGGGGTGATCGGGTACGAGCCCAGGAACAGCGGCAGGTCCGCCTGGCGGGACGCGGCGACCAGTCCGTAGGACAGGGCGAGGTTCCCGGAGATATTGCGGTAGGTGCCGACCGGGAAGGCCTTTGTGGCGGGCGCGATCTCGTAGGAGACGGCGAAATCCTCGGTCGTCTCGCCGAAGTTCCAGCCCGCCCGGTACGCCGCCAGGTTCGCCTCGGCGATCTCCGGCTTCTTCGCGAACTTCGTCCGCAGGAACTTCTCCGTGCCCTCGGTGGGCCGGTGGTACATCCACGACAAGAGGCCGAGCGCGAACATGTTCTTGCTGCGCTCGGCCTCTTTGCGACTGAGGTCGAAATCCTTGAGGGCCTCGACGGTCAGCGTGGTCAGGGGGACCGGATGAAGGCTGTAACCGTCGAGCGAGCCATCCTCCAGCGGCGAGGCCGCGTACCCCACTTTCTGCAGCGCCCGTTTGGTGAACTCGTCCGTGTTGACGATGATCTCCGCACCGCGCGGCAGATCGGCGATGTTGGCCTTGAGGGCGGCCGGGTTCATGGCCACGAGCACGTTCGGCGCGTCACCCGGCGTGAGGATGTCGTGGTCGGCGAAGTGGAGCTGGAAGGAGGAGACGCCCGGCAGGGTTCCGGCAGGGGCCCGGATCTCGGCGGGGAAGTTGGGAAGGGTGGACAGGTCGTTGCCGAAGGACGCCGTCTCCGAGGTGAAACGGTCACCGGTGAGCTGCATCCCGTCACCGGAGTCGCCCGCGAAACGAATGATCACCCGGTCGAGGCGGCGGACGTCCTTCACGCCGGCCTCTTTGCGCTGCTCTCCTACGACGGCTTCGTCGGCCTGCTCCGCTGGGCTGCTGACCTGACTGGTCACTGAACTGGACCTCCCTCGAGGCGGCTGTTCGGGAGCGGCCTTCCCGCAGGCCTTCCCAGGATCAACCCTACGACCGCGGGGGTCGCCTTCCCTCGGCCATTCGCATGATGAACGTGGTTTTGCGACGTTACAAAGCAGTGACTTGTCACGATTTACCCGCCCCCCGGCGCTTTCCTCGAAGACGCTCCCTCATCCTTCTTTGGTTCTCGGTCCCGGTGGCCCCTCCGGTCCGTCCGCCGACCGTCGTGCCGATATGTGACACGGTGTCAGATGATCATGAGTTCAGGTAGGTGAGCACCGCGAGCACCCGACGGTGGTCCCCGTCGCTCGGAGACAGCCCGAGCTTCAGGAAGATGTTGCTGACGTGCTTCTCCACGGCTCCGTCGCTCACGACGAGCTGCCGCGCGACCGCCGAGTTGGTGCGTCCCTCGGCCATGAGTCCCAGGACCTCCCGCTCCCGAGGAGTGAGATGGGCGAGCACGTCCTGCTTCCGGCTCCGGCCCAGCAGCTGAGCGACCACCTCGGGGTCGAGCGCGGTACCGCCCTCGGCCACCCGCACCACCGCGTCCACGAACTCACGCACCTCCGCGACCCGGTCCTTGAGCAGGTACCCCACCCCGCGACTGGACCCGGCCAGCAACTCGGTGGCGTACCGCTCCTCCACGTACTGCGACAGTACGAGTACCCCGAGTCCGGGATGTGCCTTGCGCAGTTGTACGGCGGCTCGCACGCCTTCGTCCGTATGCGTCGGAGGCATCCGCACGTCGGCGACCACGACGTCGGGCAGCTCGCCCTGGGCGTCCAGCTCACCGATCGTCTTGATCAGTGCCTCCCCGTCGCCCACACCGGCCACGACGTCGTGCCCACGGTCGGTCAGCAACCGGGTCAGGCCCTCCCTCAGCAGCACTGAATCCTCGGCGATGACCACCCGCACCCTGTCCTCCACGACTCTCGGCCCCCCAGCCCACTGCCTGTCCACGGCTGAACAAGTCCAGCATTCCAGCATTCGGATGCGGGCGGGTGTGGGCAACGGGATTAGGCCCCGAGAATCCGAACAAAGCCGCGAAAACGGGGGGTCGCCCTCGGGATCCGGCCAGGTTGGGGGCAAGGGGCGCTGTGGGCGGGGAGCCGCTGGCCTTTCGTGGAGGGTGGGTGCGCCGGGGTTTCTGGGGGAGGGGGTGCGCCGGGGTCGCTGGGGGAGGGGGGGTGCGCCGGGTCTCTCGCGAGCGCGGGTGCGCCGGGTCTCTCGCGGAGGGCAGGCGGGCCGGGGTCCCCGGCGGAAGGGCAGATGTATCGGGGTCCTTTGCGGAGGGCAGGCGGGCCGGGGTCCCCGGCGGAAGGGCCAGGTGCTTCGAGGGGTCCCTGGCGGAAGGGCCAGGTGCTTCGAGGGGTCCCTGGCGGAAGGGCCAGGTGCTTCGAGGGGTCCCTGGCGGAAGGGCCAGGTGCTTCGAGGTCCCTGGCGGAGGGCAGGTGTGCCGGGTCGCGCTCCCGGAGGGCGGGTGCGCCAGGCATCTCGCGCGGGCACAAGTTTTTGCCGAGGACGGGGGCGCTGGAGCCCTGGTGGGTGTCGGGCTTTCTGGGGGTGTTGGATCCCCGGCGGGGTGTCGGACTCCCTGCGGACGTCGGACTTCCTGCGGGTGCTGGATCCCTGGTGGGCGTCGGGCTTTCTGCGGGTGGCGGAGCCCTGGTGGGTGTCGGGCTTTCTGGGGGTGCTGGATCCCCGGCGGGTGCCGGATTCCCTGCGGGTGCTGGATCCCGGCGGGGTGGCGGATCCCTGGTGGGTGTCGGGCATTCTGCGGGTGGCGGAGCCCTGGTGGGTGTCGGGCTTTCTGGGGGTGCTGGATCCCCGGCGGGTGCCGGATTCCCTGCGGGTGCTGGATCCCGGC